>CAYYCU010000042.1:6314-7970 GCA_964470415.1 uncultured Ruminococcus sp. | reverse complement strand
AAATTCAAAAGCCGGCGCGCATTTTATATTATACTACAGAAATCACCAATTGTCAAATGTTTTTGTTTCATATGCCATTTTCTATATCTTTTTAAAAAATTTTTTAAAAAAGTCTTGACATAGGCGAAAGAGTATGATATAATACTGCTGTTATCCAAAGACAGCAGGTTCCGGTAAAAGCACATGCTTTCCTGCCGAGGAGATGTTTTGAATTACAGAGATGTGATGCAATCTTTCTTCACGGCATTCTTGTGCGCCGGAGGAAAGATTTTTTTATTCGCTCAATTCACATTGGGAGGTGAAACGAAATGCCCAGTAATTCCATTCTGGCTCAAAAGCAACAGGTTGTTGCCGATTTGGCAGAGCAAATCAAGAATTCCGCAGCAGGCGTTGTAGTAAACTACCAAGGTATTACGGTAGAAAATGACACCGCAATGCGTAAGGCACTCCGTGAAGCAGGCGTAAAATATGTCGTCATGAAGAACACATTGACCGGCAGAGCTTGCGACATGGTTGGCTACGGAGACCTGAAACAGCACCTCAACGGTATGACTGCAATCGCAATCAGCGAAAAGGATCCCGTTGCAGCTGCAAAGGTTTTGAAACAGTATGCCGAAAAGGTTGAATCTTTCAACATTTTGGCAGGCTATGTGGACGGTGCGGTAATTGACGCTAAAACCGTTAACGATTTAGCAGAAATTCCGAACAAGGAAACATTGATTGCAAAATTCCTTGGCTCCATCCAGTCTCCTCTGTACAAGTTCGCTTATGCGATCAAAGCAGTTGTGGACAAAGAGAACGGCGGAGAAGAAGCACCCGCAGAGGCTTAATTTGCGTGTTGCTATTCCCTACTAACGGGTACCGTCCCCCGCAAAAGGTCGGAACATAAAACAAAAAGGATTTATTTTGGAGGTAAACGAAAATGGCATCCGAAAAGATTACTAACATTTTGGAAGAGATTAAATCTCTCACAATTCTTGAACTCAATGATTTGGTTAAGGCTGTTGAAGAGGAGTTCGGCGTATCCGCAGCAGCTCCCGTTGGCGTTGTTGCAGCAGCAGGCGCAGCAGCTCCCGCAGCTGAAGAGAAAACCGAGTTTGACGTTATTCTTGCAAGCTTTGGCGCAAACAAGCTCAACGTTATTAAGGCTGTTCGTGAAATCACCGGTCTCGGTCTGAAGGACGCAAAAGACATGGTTGAAGGCGCTCCGAAGGCTGTTAAGGAAGGCGTTTCCAAGGACGAGGCAGAAAAGATTAAGGCTGCTCTCACCGAGGCAGGCGCAACGGTTGAAATTAAATAATTTCAACTTCAAAATATCTGTCTGTGATAACAGAGAACCGCTGTGTAAAAACGCAGCGGTTCTTTTTTGTCTCTTTTTTACTTTTGTTGTCTTTGAATGAGCGGTTCCAACCGTTTGATTTCACGAAGCACACAATCCACGCATTCTCCCTCGGTTGTCCAATCCTCTTTTACAACCGCAAGCATCTGCTTTCGCATTTCCAATGCGGCAGAATAATCCCCTTTTATTTCGTAAATTTGAGACAGTGCCTCCTCGCAATCTGTAAAACGCGGCTTTGGACGCATGGTCATTGCCTTTTGGTAATATGGAATTGCTTCATCGTACCGTCCGAGCTTTGCCATACAGCTTGCATATTC
>CAYYCU010000042.1:0-6214 GCA_964470415.1 uncultured Ruminococcus sp. | reverse complement strand
TACAAAAAGCCCTAAAAATTGAGGGAAAAGCGATTTTGCTCTTCCCTCAATCATTTTTATTCTGCTTTGTTTTCGGCAACAACCTTTGCCGTAATATTGGAAGGAACTACATCATAGCCCGTTACCTGATAATCAAAGGAACCGCGTCCTTGCGTCATGGCACGCAGGACAATGGGATAGTCCATCAGTTCCGCCTTGGGGGCAACTGCCTGTACCACGGTATATCCCTTCTTTGCGGCGGGCTCCATACCCATTACGCTACCGCGCCGCTTGTTCAAATCTCCCATCACATCGCCGACCAAAGATTCCGGAACCGTGATAAACAGATCGCCGACCGGCTCTAACAAAACCGGCGCTGCAATCTCCAAAGCCTTTTTATAGGCTATGGACGCAGCGGTTTTAAAGGAAAGCTCATCGGAATCCACTGCGTGATAAGAACCGTCGTAAAGATCTGCGGCAAGGCAAACCAAAGGATAACCGTAAGCACCTTTTGCCATAGAATCCTGAATTCCCTTTTCCACTGCGGGATTAAAGTTCTTCGGAACCGTACCGCCCACAACCGAAACGGTAAAGGTCAAGCCTTCGCCCTCGCCGGGTGCAAAACGCATTTTTACGTGACCGTACTGACCGGAACCGCCGTTCTGCTTCTTGTGCTTACCTTCTACATCGACCGATTTTGTAATTTTTTCACGGTAAGCGATTTTAGGTGTATCAAAACGTACATTCAGTCCAAAACGGCTCTTTAGACGGGAGGAAAGGACGGACAGGTGCATGTCTCCCAATCCGTAAATCAGAAGTTGCTTGGTTTCCGCATCGTTTTCAAAACGAATGGTATAATCCTCTTCTACCATTTTGCTGATACTTTGAGAAATTTTACCCTCATCCCCTTTGGAAACGGGAATCATGACTTTTACAAGATAGGGCTTCGGATAATCAATCTTGCTGTAACTGAATTTTTTATTCCAGGTTAAGGTATCGTTTGTATTGGTATTGTTGAGCTTTGCAACCATACCGATATCACCGCATGCAAGCTCATCGACCTCAACCTGTTTTTTGCCTTTCATCACATAGATGTGCGACAGTTTTTCGCTGTCCCCCGTTGTATTGTTTTGTAAAATCTGGTCACGTTTTACCGTACCGTTCATCACTTTAAAGAAAGACATTTTACCGACAAAAGGATCCGCAACCGTCTTAAACACAAAGAGTGCGGGCTCTCCTTCCGGAACAATCTCCATTTCGGCTCCATCGGAAAGCAACTCGTTCTTCTTTGCCGTATGACGCGGGAAAGATTCCGTAATTTTATCCAGCATGGTCCAAACGCCCCACAGCTTGGTTGCCGCGCCGCAGAACACCGGCACAATGTCTCCGTGAATAATGCCCTCATGTACCGCATTAATCGCTTCCATGTGAGTAATGGCTTCACCCTCAAAGTATTTCATCATCAGGTTTTCATCGGTGCTGGCAACCGCTTCCATGAGCATATCACGGTATTTTTCCACCGTTTCTTTGGATTCTTCCGGAATAATTTCCACGCTGTGACGTCCGTTTGCATCAAAAACATGGGCGGTCTCGTCAATCAAATCAATTGCGCCGACCACAACGCCGTCTTTGACCATGGGAATGGTAAGCGGACAAACATGCTTACCGAAGGTAGCATGCAATGCATCCAAAACGCGTCCGAAACGCGCCTCATTATCATCGAACTTATTGATAAAGAACGCGCGCGGAAGCCCGGCAGATTCGGCATAATCCCATGCCAATTCGGTTCCCACTTCAATTCCCGCTTTGCCGTCTACCACAATAATCACGCTGTCCGCAACACGCATAGACTGCAAAACTTCACCCGAAAAATCCAAATATCCGGGCGTGTCAATCACATTGATTTTGACGTTCTTCCACATCATGGGCGCCAGCGCGGCAGAAATGGAAAACTTTCTTGCCACCTCTTCCGCATCGTAGTCGCAAACCGTATTGCCTGCGGGCGTACTGCCCAAACGATCGGTTTCTCCCGTTATATAAAGCATTGCCTCTGCCAACGAGGTTTTTCCCGAACCGCCGTGTCCGAGTAGCGCAACGTTTCTGATGTTCTTGGTTTCAATTTTAGCCATTGTAGTATGTACCTTTCATTACGATTTTCCGGTTTCACATTGCGCCTCGGTCTCAATTTCAACCGTTTGGCATTCTGTTTTTTCACCGGTTTCTTTTATTATACAATACACTAAAAAATTTTTCAAGAGCATTTTTCAACTTTTTCAATACGGGGCGTAGAATTATATCCTCGTTTTTTGTGCAATTTAACCATTTTCGCAAAAAAAGAGCGCTTGAGCGTTCTTTGCGGTTTGCAAAGCCGCCTCTTCTGCCGTACACTGCCAAAGTTCGGCAAGCACTTGCAGGGTGTACACCAACAGTCCGGAATGGTTGCAACTTCCGCGCAGAGGATGCGGCGCCAAATACGGTGCATCTGTTTCAATCAAAAGCCGATTGTGCGGTACCGCCAATGCCGCTTCTCGAACACGCGTTGCATTGCGAAAGGTCAGCGTACCGGAAAAAGAAAGATACCACCCGCGTTTTACCAACTCGCGCGCCATTTCCGCACTGCCGCTGTAACTGTGAAAAACGCCGTGCACCGTCGGATGACGGAGTACCGTCTCAAAACAATCTCCGTGCGCCTCGCGGTCATGAATAATCACGGGCAAATCCAGCTCTGCCGCCATTTCCATTTGCGCATCAAAAAAACGCGCCTGCTTTTTCTTATCCATTGGAATCCCATTGTATTCCTGCCAATGATAATCCAAGCCAATTTCTCCCAATGCAACAATTTTATCGCGCCGACGGTTGGCGGCATGCGCAACAAGCGCCCGCAATTCGTCCAGCGCCTGCACTTCATCGGAGAGAAAATGACAGTCCTCCGGATGAATGCCCACCGCGGCATACATGCCCTCATATTTTGCCGCCTGCGCGATTGCCTGCCGTGAATTTTGACAGTTTGTGCCAACGTTCAGAATGCGAAAAACCGGATTCGGCATAATCTTTTTTAAAATTTCTTCCGCACCGCCCGGCACTTCTTTTTCAAATTTTGCGTCAAAATAATGCGCATGCGTGTCAAAAATCTGCATGATACATTTCTCCTGTTTCTGTTACAACTGCGGGGAAGTCTCTTTTTGCAAGCGACTTCCCCGTTATTCAGCCTCTGTTTTATCTCACTCTCTCACCCAAAGGGGTATCATCGGAAAGAAATACCACGCGTACCGTTTCTTCTCCGGACGCCAAAATCATGCCGTTGGACTCAATGCCGCAAAGCGTTGCAGGCTTTAAGTTGACAACCAGTATGATTTTTTTACCGATCAATTTCTCCGGCGTGTACCACTTTGCAATGCCGGAAACAACCTGTCTCTGCTCATAGCCGAGGTCAACCTGTAACTTGAGCAATTTTTTTGCCTTGGGAACCTTTTCGCACGATACAATTTTTGCGGTGCGAAGCTCTACATTCATAAAATCTTCAATTCCAATCGGCGCACAGCCTTCCGGCTTTTCGGGAGCGGTATCTTTTTTCGCCGCAGCCGTCATTTGTGCCAGACGCTCTGCCTCAAACTCGGCAAGCTTTTTTTCTTCGTCCACACGCGCAAACAGCACTTTCGAGTCGCCAACCTCTGCACCGGGAACCATGCCGTCAAACGAAGCGAGAGACGCAAAATCGCGCTTCTCGGTGTTCAGCTCGTTCAAAATTTCATCGGCGGTGGCGGGAATAAAGGGCAACAGCATCACAGCCCCCTGACGAATTGCCTCCAGCAAATTATAAATGACCGTACCGAGGCGCGCCCGATTGCATTCTTCCTTTGCCAAGGTCCACGGCGTTGTCTCGTCAATGTACTTGTTGGCACGGCTCAACAGCGCAAAAATCCCCTCCAGCGCGTCCGCAATATGAAACTCGTCCATATTTTTGCGCAAATTTTGATATGCTTTGCGGCATGCCTCTTTCAACTCGGCATCCGTGCCCTCTTCGCCGACAGGCGCGGGAACCGTTTTGCCAAAATACTTTTTCTCCATGTCGAGGGTGCGCTTTACAAGATTGCCGAGATTGTTGACCAAATCCATGTTATAACGCTTAATCACCGCCTCATAGGTGATAGAACCGTCCGAGGCAAACGGCATCTCGGAGAGCGCATAATAACGCACGCCATCGGTGCCAAAATGCTCTGCCAACTTGTCGGCGTAAATGACATTGCCCTTGGACTTGGACATTTTATCCGTGCCGAAATTGAACCACGGATGCCCAAAAACGGTTTTTGGCAACGGCAAATCCAATGCCATGAGGAAGATTGGCCAATAAATGGTGTGGAAACGCAAAATATCCTTGCCGATAATGTGAACATCGGCAGGCCAATAACGTTTAAAATGCTCCGACTGCTCCTCATAGGTCTTGTCGGGATCATACCCCAGCGCGGTAATATAATTGGAAAGCGCGTCCAGCCAAACGTAAATGACGTGCTTGGTGTCAAACGGCACTTGAATGCCCCACGAAAAGGAAGTACGGGACACGCAAAGGTCCTGCAAGCCTGCCTTGAGGAAGTTGTTGACCATTTCCTTTTTGCGCAATTCGGGCTGAATAAAAGAGGGATTCTCCTCAATGTGCTTCATGAGACGGTCGGCATACTTGCTCATCTTAAAGAAGTACGCCTCTTCCTTTGCCTGCGACAGTTCTCTGCCGCAATCGGGGCATTTGCCGTCTGCCGCCTGCGTATCGGTAAAAAAGGACTCACATGGTGTGCAATACCAGCCCTCATATTCGCTCTTGTAAATATCGCCCTGCTCGTAAAAACGGCGGAAAAGCTTTTGCACGGTCTGCTCGTGGGAGGCATCGGTGGTGCGGATAAAATAATCGTAGCTGGCGTTCATCAAATCCCAAACGCCTTTGATTTCGCCGGCAACGCCGTCCACATACGCCTTTGGCGTAATGCCCTGCTCCTTTGCGTAATTTTCAATTTTTTGACCGTGTTCATCGGTACCCGTACAGAAAAACACGTCCTTGCCGCAGGCTCTTTGGTAGCGCGCAACCGCATCGCTCATAATCACCTCGTAAGTATTGCCGAAATGCGGCTTGCGCGAAGCATATGCAATCGCCGTGGTCAGATAAAATTTTTCACTCATGTTGTTTTATTCCTCCGTTCGGATAATCGTTTCATTCATTTCGTAACAGTAAAGAAAATACGCCGTGCACATGCGCGGAATCACATCCCACACCAAATAGATGCCAAGGGTAAGGAGCCCCAGCAAAATATGCGGAAGGAAGCCGAAGAAAAAGCGCCGGCCGGCACCGTGCGGGGAGCGCAGGGCAACCTCCTTTGCGGCTTTTGGAGAGACTTTGGCGGAATCCCCGGCGCCCATTGACAGGGCAAGCAAGGGAAAAACGCGCATGCAGAGCGCAAAGCCGGCGATAAGCTCCGCCAAGACGGCAAGGCCGCAAAGCAGGCCTGCCAAAAGACTGCCGGCAAACCAATGGGAAGCCGCGCCCACCGTAATGCCGACCGCCAGTGCCGCAACGCCGATGCGCCAAAGCAGGCAGAAAGAGAGCGATAGCGCATGCGCATAGGACGCGGCGCTCCGAAAGGCAAAAAAGGCGTCCGATAGCACGACCTCGCGGTTAGCGGCGATGCCGCCTGCCATATACAGGATGCCGAGGAAAAGCGGAGCGACCAAGAACAGCGTCACCGCGGCGGTAAGGAGCCATTGCAAGGCGGAAAGCAGGAAATTCGCGTACAGAAGTTGTGCGAGGGCAGGCAATTCCGAGAGGAGTGTGAGGCAATCCAAGAGGCCGTACAGCATGAGAGAGACGAAGGAAAGCATAAGCGCTTCAATCAAAAGCAGTCGATTTCCGTCTGCGGCCAAGCGTTCGCCCGCACGCTGTTTGACAGCAAAAAAATCCGGAAACGGAGCCGTTGTTTTTTTCACGTGTGCACCTCCTCTTTTATGGTTATTTTATATTATAACAAATTTTGCATACATTTACAATAGTTTTTTGAATTTTTTACGAAAAGCGTGGGAATAATTATCCTATGAGAAAGAAGAAACCGAGGTTTTCGCAAACGCGGTTCGCGTTTTCTGCTTAAAGTTTTCGCCCGCCTTTTAATTAAAAGTTTTGCTCAAGCTTTTTTAAAAGCTTGCGCAGTGGAGGCTGCGGAAGCCTCCTCGCCCTCCGCAGAGGGCGAAACTCCCC
>CAYYCU010000041.1:0-11471 GCA_964470415.1 uncultured Ruminococcus sp. | reverse complement strand
CTGTCGGAATCCACATCCTGTGAGGCGAAAACCGTTCATCGGTTGTTGGAATACGGTGAAGAGGGCGGCAGATTGACATTTCACCGAAACGAAAAAGAATTGTTGGAAGAAACCGCAATTATCGTAGATGAGGCTTCTATGGTAGACAATGCTTTGATGAGTGCGCTTTTGCGCGCTGTCAAGCCGGGTGCAAGACTTGTCATGATTGGAGATTCCGACCAGCTGCCGTCTGTCGGTGCGGGCAATGTGCTGCACGATTTGTTGGAAAGCAATCGCTTTGCAACGGTGCGGCTGACCGAAATTTTTCGGCAGGCGAGTGAGAGCCTGATTGTAACCAATGCGCATTTTATCAATCATGGGGAAATGCCGCGGCTGGATCAAAAGGATAATGACTTTTTCTTCTTGCCGCGTGAGCGAGATGAGGAAATTGTCGCTACCGTGGCACAGCTTTGCCAAACCCGTTTGCCGAGAACTTACGGCGACCTTGCCGTTTTTGGCACACAGGTGATTACGCCTTCCCGCAAAGGCGAAACGGGAACCGAAAATTTGAATTTTATTTTGCAAAAAGCGCTCAACCCGGTCTCTGCCGGCAAGCGGGAACATCATTTTCGCGATACGGTTTTTCGAGAGGGCGATCGCGTCATGCAAATTCGCAACAACTATGATGTGGAATGGGAACGCGAGGACGGGAGCACGGGCACCGGCGTATTCAACGGCGACATCGGTGTGATTGAGCGGATTGACAGTGCGGAAGAATACATGGATATTTGCTTTGACGAGCGCCGTGTGCAGTACCGTTTTGACCTTTTGGATGAGTTGGAGCTGGCGTATGCAATCACCGTACACAAAAGCCAAGGGAGTGAGTATCCGATTGTCATCATCCCGCTCGGATCGGCTCCGGCCGTGCTGTTGTCGCGCAATTTGCTTTATACGGTGGTTACGCGTGCACAAAAAATGGTTATTTTGGTTGGACGGGAAGAGGTTATCAAGCGGATGGTTGCCAATCGACATCTGTCAATGCGCTATACGGGACTTGCATGGCGCTTGCGAGAAGGAGAAGATTAAATGCGTGTGTTTGAGCGGTTGCGCAATTTGTTTTTTCCGCCGAAATGCGTAGCATGCGGAAGCTTATTGGATTGGCATGCGCCTATTCGGGAAGCACTTTGTCCTTCCTGCCGTAAAAAATGGGTGAGTGAAAAGCTGGATTGTTGTGAAATTTGCGCCAAGCGCGTAACCGATTGCTGCTGTGTAACGGAACAGATGAAAAAAGCAAAAGCCGTTGCGCTGAAAAAGCTTTGCTACTACCGTCACGGAGAAGCCGATGCGGTACAAAATCGAATTGTCTTTTCCATGAAACGCATGCGGGATACCGCGCTGTATGATTTTTTGGCGCAGGAATTTCTGCCGGTTTTGCAAAATCTGCAACAGGAATATTCCTTTGATTTGCAGGACACGGTAATAACCTTTATTCCGCGCGGGCATACGGCAAAGCTGGAGCAGGGCGTGGATCAGGCAGAGGAACTGGCGCGCGCACTGTCCAAATCTTTCAAAACCGTGCAACGGCGTCTGATTGCAAGACGTCCGTTCAAGAGCCGCCAACAAAAGCGCCTGTCACCTGCCGAACGGGTAAAAAACGCAAAGGCATCTTTCCGGTTGGCGCGCGGCGCGGATGTAAAGAACAAGACGGTGTTATTGGTGGATGATGTTGTTACCACCGGCGCGGGGATGGCGGTTTGCAGTTCACTTTTGTACCGTGCGGGTGCACGGGCGGTTTACTGTGTGGCAGTTGCCTCGGATGATGCCAATCGAAATTCGGTATCGGTTGATAAATTTTAGAAAAAAGATTGATTTTTTCCTCTTCATCATGTATAATGAAAGGGAATATAAAAAAGATTTTTCGGCAGAAAGGAGTGTGCGAGTTGTCGGAAAGAAACAATAAGCAACAGATACCGCAGGGACGCAGTCCGCAGTCTCCCTCAAAAAGCGGGAAAAAAAGGCGCGGCGGTCTGTTTTCACGCCTCCGTAATTTTAAATTCAGTCAGGATATCGGTATTGACCTTGGAACTGCCACGGTATTGGTTTATGTGCAGGGAAAAGGAATTGTTTTGGAAGAGCCGTCTGTGGTTGCAATTGATGTAAACAGCGACCGTATTTTGGCAGTCGGCAAGCAAGCGCAGCAAATGCTTGGCAGAACACCGGGAAACATTACGGCGGTACGTCCGTTGCGCGATGGTGTTATCAGCCAATATGAGGTTACCCTTCGCATGATTCAACATTTTATCCGCAGCGCTTGCAAAAATATGTTTTTTCCGCCGCGCGTTATGATTTGTATTCCGTCCGGCATTACAGAAGTGGAGGAGCGCGCCGTAATTGATGCGGCACGGGAAGCGGGTGCACAAAAAGTCTATCTGATTGAGGAGCCGAAAGCGGCCGCAATCGGAGCAGGGCTTGATATTTATGCGCCAAACGGAAACATGGTGGTGGACATCGGCGGCGGAACCACGGATATTGCCGTGCTTGCTTTGGGCGGCGTTGTGGTTTCGGAGTCCATTAAAATTGCAGGAGATCGCTTTGATGAAGCCATTATCCGCTATGTTCGCAGAAAATACAATGTGCAAATCGGCGAGCGGACTGCGGAAGCGATAAAAAAGCATATCGGAGCGGTTTACGACCACGCGGAAGCAAAGCAGGTGGAGGTAAAAGGACGCTGCCTGACGCAGGGACTTCCCAAACTGATTACACTCAGCTCCAAGGAAATGATTGAAGCGCTGGCAGAGCCGATTACGGCAATTTTGGACGCCATTTGTTCGGTAATTGAACGTACGCCGCCGGAGCTTTTGGGGGATATTTTGAAAAACGGCATTGTTATGACGGGCGGCGGCAGTCTGCTTTACGGTTTTGACCAACTGGTAACGCGGGTTACGGGTATCAAAGCGCGTGTCGCGGACGATGCGGTTTCCTGCGTAGCGGTCGGAACCGGAAAATCGCTGGATAATTTGGATATGCTTCGCGAGGGAACAATTAATCTTTCCAATGAGCGTAAGATTAGACTTTGAGGCATTGCAATCGGAACAATATACGGTTTATAATCGGAGGAACAGAAATGGAATATGTAATTAAGGAGCGTACCCCGCAAGCGGTATTTCGCTTTTTTGAGGAAATCAGCGCCATTCCGCGCGGTTCTTATAACGAGAGTGGAATTGCCGATTATTTGGAGGCTTTTGCAAAAAAACGCGGACTGTTTTGCTATCGCGATGCGTTGCACAATGTATTTATCAAAGCGCCCGCAACAAAGGGGTTTGAAAGCAAACCGCCGCTTTTGTTTCAGGGACATACCGATATGGTGTGCGAAAAAAACAGCGGTGTAGCGCATGATTTTTTGCGTGATCCGCTTGAACTTTACGTAGACGGCAAGCTCCTGCGCGCCAAAGGCACCACGCTGGGAGCCGACAATGGCATTGCGGTTGCCGTTATGCTGGCGTTGCTGGACGGCGAAATTGCGGAACATCCTGCGTATGAGTGTTTGTTTACCTCTGCCGAAGAGGTCGGACTTGACGGCGCGACCGGTTTTGATTACCGTCTGGTTTCGGCGCGGCGCATGGTCAACATGGATAGCGAGGGCTTGGGAATTATAACCGCAGGCTGTGCCGGAGGGGTACGAACCGATATGACATTGCAAGCAAAAACCGAACCGTTTTGCGGCTCTGCTTTGCGCATCTCCCTGCGGGGATTAATGGGCGGTCATTCCGGTGAGAATATCAACTGCGGACGCGCAAATGCCAACAAGCTGATGGGGCGTCTGTTGGCGGCTTTGACGCAACAGCAAGAAATGCGGCTGGTTTCGCTTGACGGCGGTTCCAAGGACAACGCCATTCCGCGTGAGTGCGAGGCCGTGGTGGCTGTTTCCGATGTAGAGGCGGCAATCCAAATTTTAACAGCGACCGCATCCGAGCTGACGCAGGAATTGGTTGCCGAGGACAGAGGTTTTACGCTGGTTTGCGAGGATGCCGAGCCGGAGGCTTATGTGCTCTCTTACGAGGATACCGCGCGTGCCGTTTGCGTTTTGGCATGCGTGGCAAACGGTGTTTTGGAAATGAATCATCATATTCCGGGAATGGTGGAGTTTTCGCGCAATCTCGGTGTGGTAAAAAGCGAACAAAACAAATTGACCTTTATTTTTGCAACGCGTTCGGCAATGGAAAGCCGACTGGATGCTTCCATGCGCGAGTTGGATGCGCTTGCTGCCGCGTTGGGATGTCAAACCCGTCATCACAGCCGTTACCCCGGCTGGGATTTTGCGGCGGATTCTGCCATTCGCGATGCCTATCTTGCCGCATACCGCAATGTTACCGGAACCGATGCACGTGTGAATGTGATTCACGCCGGTTTGGAGTGCGGTATTATTCATGCAAAGCTGCCCGATATGGATATGATTTCGATAGGTCCCGATATGCATGACATTCATTCTCCGGACGAGGCGCTGGATTTGGATTCGGTAGAAGTTTTTTGGAAAACGGTTGCACGGTTGATTTCCGATATATAACAGGCACATTGGATTTTGAAAGCAAAAGAAAACAGGAATCGCCGTAACGTTTTTTCGATACGGCGATTTCCTGCTTTTTATTGATTTGTCGGTATATTATCGGCGGCATACCGGGCAGATATAATGTACGGTTAATTCATACTCTTCAATTTCGGTTTTCAGATCCGCCTCAATGAATTTGACAAGATTGGGCAAACGAATGTCCGTGATTCTTCCGCAGCGGTCACACAAAAGGTGGTCGTGCGGTTCGGTAATTTTATCAAAGCAGTCCGCAACGCCGTCAATATGCAGGCGCTTGACAATTCCCGCATCGTTCAAGGCATTGAGGTTATTGTAAACGGTTGCCATTGCAATGCTCGGCATTTTCCGTTTGGCAAGGAAAAAGATTTCATCGGCTGTCAGATGCCGGTCGGATTGCTTTAAGATTGCTAAAATTAACTCGCGCTGTTTTGTCATGAGGACCTCCGAATCAAGAATCATTCTAATTTTATTATAAGGCATTTCTTTGGATTTGTCAATTGTTTTTTATGTAAAAATAAAAAAAGTTTCTTTTCAAACATTTTAAAATATGATATAATAATATATGCAAAGTGTCCGGCGTTGCAAGTGCTTTTGCGGTACATTTTGTGTACGCGATGCACAGCGGGTACCTGTTGCTTTGCAAAAGCTTCGATTACAGGCAATTTTTTGGCGTTGTGCGAGCAAACAGAAAAAACAGAGAGGTAAAAAATCGTTGATTAAATTATGCGGCGTCCATTTATCGCAATTACCGAGTAGAGAGGCTTTGACCTCTGCTCTGGAGGAATCCCTTTATCGGTCATGGAAAGAAAGACACAGACAGGTGCGGGACGAAACAACTGCGCGTATCAGCTTGGGCGGAATTCTGTTGCTTCAGTCATCGGTGACCGAGCGTGATTTAATTTATTCGGACAAAGGGAGACCTTGTTTTAAGAACGGTACGGCAGATTTGAGCATTACACATACCGAGCAGGATATTTTTTGCGCAACGGAATCGGAGAGAATCCCTCCCGCATCGAACGAGGCAAACAACGCGCACTTTTTTGACATGCCGCGCGTGGGGCTTGATGCCGAAAATCTGTCGCGCGTTGCCCATATACGGCTTTGTCCGTTGGCGGAACGCTGGTTTTCGGAAGAGGAAAACGATATTTTTCAGGAAAGCCCGCTCGATGCCACTTTTTTGCGTATTTGGACGCGTAAAGAGGCATTGGTAAAATGGCTGGGCACCGGGTTGTCACAACTTCATTCTGTCAATACCGTCACAGCCCCGGAAAAATATGGCGTTCGCTTTTTTGAATATTGGGAGGGCGATACCATGGTCACGCTTTGCTGTCATGCCGATGCCACACCTCCGAATACCGTACATATGATGTTCGATGATGAACTTTTCTAAAAACGAAAACGGCGGGACTTCCTTTTTGAGGAAAGGAAGCACCGCCGCTTTTTATTTATTTTTTCATTTTTTAAAATCTGTAAATATCGCCTGTTTTTGCGGATTCGTAAATTCCTTCCAGAATTCTGGTGACGCAGTAAGCCTGTTCGGAGAGCGTAACCGGTTGTGTATCGTTGCGAACCGCTTCAATCCAGAGGCGCTCTTCGCGGTCTGCCGCACTTTCGCCTTTTGTTCCTTCATTAAAGGCAACTCCGCCGGCTTTAAAGTTCGGCTCCAAGACATACTGTCTGCCGTTGCGGACACCGTTAATACGCAATCCGTTCATCATATCGGCACCTGCTTTGGTACCGCAAATGGAAGTCACCGCTTCACGTACATCCAGGGTATTCAGCGCCCATGCGGATTCCAAAACGATTGTTGCGCCGTTCTCCATTACAACAAATCCGAATGCCGAGTCCTCTACGGTAAACTTTTCCGGATCCCAATTGCCCCACATATTAGCCTGATCGGCGTCATTGTTGAGCTTATGGTAAGCGGTGCCGACACAATATTTCGGCTTATAATTGTTCATCATCCAAAGTGTGAGGTCAAGCGCGTGCGTACCAATGTCAATGAGCGGTCCGCCGCCTTGCTCGTACTCATTGAGGAAAACGCCCCATGTGGGAACCGCGCGCCGACGGAGTGCCGTTGCTTTTGCATAATAAATATCGCCAAAGGTGTTGTCCTCGGTTTCTTTTTTGAGGAACTGTGCATCATCGCGAAAACGGCTTTGGTATCCGATGGTCAGCTTTTTCCCGGTGCGGTTTGCCGCGTCCAGCATCTTTTTTGCCTCGGCAGAGTTGATAGCCATCGGCTTTTCACACATAACATGCTTGCCCGCTTCCAGCGCGTCTACCGTAATAAAGCTGTGGGAACGATTGGGGGTACAAACATGAACCACCTCGATTTCGGAATCTTTTAACAATTCTTTGTAATCGGTATAGGTTTTGGCATCGGGTGTACCGTATTCTTTTGCCGCCTTTTCGGCGCGCTCCGGAATGATATCGCAGAATGCGACCATTTCACAGTCTTTTACTTTTTTCAGTGAGGGCATGTGCTTGCCTTTTGCAATACCGCCGCACCCGATAATACCGACTTTAATGAGTCTTGCCATCTTTTAATCCTCCGTAATTTTTATATATTGTTTTTCAGGCTTTTTATAGAGTCAGTTCTTTCCGTTTCTCTGCCGAAGCGTACAGCGAATCCAGCAACTTTGCACTTTCCAAAACATAATCAATATGTGTTTTGGTTTTTACGCCCGTATCAATAGCCTGCAAAAAGGCGCGGTCCTCGCAAAGGTACATATCGGGAATATCATATTCCGGTGCAACGGTTTCCAATGTAGTGCCATCGTAAAACTCGAATTTTTTACCGTAGGTTAAGCGGGCACCGCCTTTGTCTCCCAAAAAGTCGATAAAGGTATCGTCTTTTGCAATATTTTGCGCCCATGCGCCGTTAAAGGAGATGCTGGCTTTGTCTGTGCGAATATAACCGGTTACAAAATCATCCACATCGTTGGTGCCGTTTTCCACATCGGCGGTTTCCTCTGCCCACATGCCTTTATATTTGTATGCCTTCATGTCTTTTGCCATTTCGCAGTAGGTGTCGCAGGTCAAGTTTTGCAATTTTGCGCCGCCCAAGATGTAAAGGATCAGATCCAAGTAGTGAACGCCCCAGTCGATTAAAACGCCGCCGCCGGATTGCGCTTTGGTGGTAAAGGCACCGCCGAGACCGGGAATGGAGCGGTGGGAGCGGAACGAACAGTAAACGTGATAAATGTTGCCGAACTTGCCTTCGCGGTTCATTTCTTCCAACATTTCCACAGATTTATGATACCGGTTGCAAACGCCGATGTTCAACATACGGTTTTGCTTTTCGGCTTCCTGCGCCATTTCACAGGAGAGCTTATAATTGACCGTAATGGGCTTTTCGCAAAATACATGCTTGCCTGCTCGCAGTGCGTCCATGGTAATGGTGTAGTGCGCATAGTTCGGCGTCAAAACAAAGACCGCTTCGACTTCCGGATCCTGTAATGCCACATGATAGTCGGTAATAACCTGTTCTACCGATTGCGGGTATTTTTCTTTCATTGCTTCGGCTTTTTCAACAATGAGGTCGCAGGCATATTTGATGCGCACGCCGTCTATTTGAGAAAGCGCGGGGAAGTGTGCGATATTGGCAATTCTTCCGCATCCGATAATGGCGATTGTTTTCATAATTTTTTACTTTCCTTTCCGGCATCTGTCCGTGCCGTTTGTATCAATATCATTATACAGACAAAATTTTATATTGTCAAGCCCTTATTTTTGCTCAATTTTAACACAATCTTGCCATATATTTGAAATTGATTGTTTTATTACGCTTTTTTGATTCGGTAACGGAAGAGGATTTTTTGATATGCAAAAAAATGATATGTAATATTTCAAAAAATCATTTCCAAAGCAACACTTTTTTTGAAAAAAGGTTGACTTTTGTATTTTATTGTGGTATAATCTGCAAAAACCACGAAGGAGCGTCTCCTCGGAGACTGGCTGGATATGGATACTTCCTTTTTAACAAACCGAAAGCTGGACGAAAAACAGGTGCAAACGTTGATGTCGCTGACAGACGAAAGCGAACCGATACTGTTTGCGGTTGTCGGAGATTTATCCGAAAAAGCACATTACAGCTGCAATGTTTTGCTTGTTACCCGTGCGCATTTGTTCCACTACGATTTTGGAAGCGAAGAATGCTCCGAAAAAACAGCATTTTCCGATATTTCCGAAATTTATAACAAGCGGATGTACGGAAACGGACTGATGCGGGCGCGTATGAAGGATGGCAGTACGAAAGAGCTGTTTCGTTTTACCTTTACCACGGCGGCAATTTGCGATGCGGTAATACAGTATGTATCGGACATCAATTCCGGTACGGTTGACGAGAAGGAAGCCTTTGAAGCGGTAGAGGCTTCGTATACCAAGCATCTTTCCGTTTGCCCCAAATGCGGGCGTACCTTGGCGGCTCCCGGCGTGCCCTGTATCACCTGTATGAACAAACGCCGCTTGTTCCGTAAGCTGACAAAATATTTAAAGCCGGAAATCGGAATTTTGATTGTTTCGGTTTTCCTTTCGGTTATCACAACGGCTCTCGCGCTGACGCCTCCCATGCTGACCAAAACCTTGGTGGACGATATTTTGCCGAATAAAAACCGGCAAATGTTGCTCATCGTGGTGTTTTCGTTGATTGGAATTTACATCGTGCGTTTTGGACTTTCCGGCATTCGCGGCTATTTTTTGCGTGTTTCCGGCGATAAAATTGTGGCTGCCATTCGTTGTGACGTTTACGAAAAGGCACAGCATCTTCCCATGCGCTTTTATGATAAAACATCAACCGGTGCGGTGATTAACCGTATCAGCGGCGATACCGCAACCCTGCAGGCGTTTATGCTTCGTATTACGCAAGAGGTTGTCGTACAGTTTTTTAAGCTGATTGGTATTGTCATTGTCATGCTTTGTATCAACTGGAAACTGACGTTGTATTCGCTGATTCCGGTTCCCATTGTTGTAATCGGCTCCCGCATTTTCAGAAAGAAGATTGCGCCGTTTTACCGCCGTATCTGGCGGCGTTCCTCGGCTGTAACCTCTGTTTTAACCGATACCATTCCCGGCATTCGCGTGATTAAATCGTTTACCAACGAAAAAAACAGCGTCAAACGTTTTGAGGACTGCGTAGAGGAATGGCGTGTGACCGATTCCAAGGCCGGAAAGGTATTAAACGCATATCCCGCCATTGTGAACTGCTTGATTTCGTGCGGAAGCGTGATTATTTGGGGACTCGGCGGCAATTTGGTCATTCAAGGCTTTGAAACTAATACCGTCGGCACCATATCGGTCGGTCTCTTGGTCTCCTTTATTTCTTATGCAACCATGTTTTACGAGCCGGTCAACTTTTTTGCCAATCTTTCGGATTCAACGCAAAGCGCAATGGCATCTATTGAGCGGATTATGGATATTTTGGATGCGGAACCCGAACACGATTTCGGAAAAGGCAATACAAATGCCAACCTCGGCGGAAGAATTGAGTTTAAAAATGTCAGCTTCTCCTTTGACCATACCAAAAAAGTGCTCAAAAATATCAATTTGGTGGTGGAACCGGGCGACATTGTGGGAATTGTAGGAACAACCGGTTCCGGAAAATCCACGCTTATCAACCTGCTTTTGCGGTATTATGACCATTATGAGGGGCAAATTACCGTGGACGGGGTGGATATCCGCAACATTGATATGCAGTATTACCGGTCGCACATCGGCTATGTGCAACAGGAGCCCATGATGTTCCATGATACCATTTATAACAATATTGCCTACGGCGACAGCAGTTTTTCTGCCGATGATGTCATTCGCGCGGCAGATATTGCAAACGCCCATGAATTTATCGTCAGACAGCCGGACGGCTACGACTCGGTATTGGGTGAACGCGGTACCGGGCTTTCCGGAGGCGAACGGCAACGCGTTTCCATTGCACGTGCGGTGCTCCGTAATCCGGATATGCTGGTATTTGACGAAGCAACGGCATCGGTGGATTCCGAGACCGAGCACTTAATTCAGGAAGCCATAGAGCATTTGATTAGCGGCAGAACAACATTGATGATAGCACACCGCCTTTCTACACTGTCAAAAGCAAACAAAATTGTAGTGGTGGACAACGGTAAGATTATTGAATGCGGAACCCCTCAAGAGCTGATGAAGCAAAGAGGAAAATATTATCGGTTGGTGCAAATACAAACCATGTCCGATAAGGTTGCGGAATCTCGCCGTGAGGAAAATTTTGATTGAAGAGGGCAAACGTAAAATGGGCAGAATTTATCTGGATAAAACAACGGGAAAACTGGAACGCACCGATATTTACCGGGTTCGCTTGGTTCTTTCCAACGGAGATGTGATTGACGGGCTGGAGCCGCGGCGCCTGTTTCCGTTCAGCAACAGCCGAGCGTATATTACGTTGCTGGATGAAAACGAGAAAGAAATTGCTTTAATCCGAAACATTGCCGATTTGGACACGGATTCGGCGGGCGTATTGGACGCTTGCTTTGCGGAATATTATTTGATTCCGCAAATTACACGGCTTGTGGAAAGCATTGAAAAATTCGGCTCTCTGAAATGGCACGTGGAAACCGACCGCGGGGAAGTGACCTTCCGCATCCGCAACCGGCATAACGACATCAAGCTGTTCCGCGGAACCAACCGTGTATTGGTTCGCGATTCCAACGATAACCGTTACGAAATTAAGGATTATACGCAAATGGACGCGCACAGCCGTTCGGTGTTGTTTTCGTTCCTGTAATTTAAAAAGGGCAACAAAAGAAATCCGTTGCGCGGTTATTTTGACTTCCAAACACAAAAAATCCCGAAAGCAAAAGCAATCGGGATTTTTATTTTTTCTTTCCTTATATTTTTTGCGCGCCGCAGATTTCTTTTCAAAATCTATTGTATTTTGAAA
>CAYYCU010000040.1:0-11536 GCA_964470415.1 uncultured Ruminococcus sp. | reverse complement strand
ATTTAATTCTAAACTCTTTTTAAATTCCTCTTGAATACTTATAACATTTGCAATTATTTCGTTTTCACTATTCCAAGCAGATGTGTCTATTACAATACTATATTGATTATTAAACTCTATTGTTGTTTCATATTTTCCATCGCTCAAATCTTCAGTTGTAATATTATAAGTTGGTATATTTAATCTTGCTAAAATACCTTTATATAAATCTGTAAATGATGGCATAACATAGTAATCTCTATCAGAGCCATATTCCATTAAATCTTTTAATTCTTTTTCTGCAAAATATGTATTTACTATATCTGTTATTTTTTCTTCAGCACTACCCCAAAAATTGTTATATATATACTTTTCATCATCATCATCCATATAATAATATGTTTTTGTTTGATTGCTATTTTGAACTTCTACACTAGCATAATTTTGTTCTTCTTTTAATTTTTTAGCATCTTGTATTGCTGTTTTTAAATCTGCAATATTAGAGCTTATAATGTCTGACAAGCCTACCTCTCGTTCTTCTTCTGTTTCCCATATTTTTATGATATATTTTTCTTTCACTTTCTAGCCACCTCCAAATAAATAATCTCGTGGATTTTGATAATCTCCATTTATACTTTTTCTTATTTCAAAGTGTAAATGGCTACCAGTAGAACTACCTGCATTTGCATCTCTATTAGGGTCTCCACCTTGTGTTGCTATAACATCTCCCTGTCTTACACTTTGTCCCTCATATACTTTAATTTCTGCAAGATGTGCATATAGTGTGTATATTGTTTCATCTTTATAGGTATGTTGTATTTTTATACAATTTCCATAGCCACCTAAAACTCCTGCATATACTACTGTGCCATCAAGTACAGACATTATATTTGTGTGCCAAGCTCCTGCTAGATCAATACCAGTATGAAAACTATTTACTTTTCCGTGTTACTGGGTGTACTCTTGTTCCAAATTCAGATGTTACAACTGCATCATTTACTGGCATTGGTAGCTCTCCATTGAAACTTAATTCTCCACTTTCTAAACTATACCCATATTCGTTTTTCATTTCATAAATTGTTGCATATTCTGTACTTGCTTTCATTTCTTCTTCTGATTCCCAACCGAAGAAATCTTTTATTGAGTCCCAAGCTGATGTTAATAATAAAATAGGAGTAGCAAGTAATAAAATAAAAACTACCACTCCTATAACTATTCCTATTACTAATCTTTGCCTTTTTTCTTCATCTGTTATTTGACTAATAACAGCTTTTGCTATCAGTTTTGCAGTCGCTGGGTCTATTGCCATTAGCGACCACCACCTTTTCCATAGTAATTAAATTCATACGGAAATATATCAAATTTTACAAGTATTCTATATGCTCCAATTATAAATATTGCATAACTCCTTTTTTTAGCATATAAAAAGTCAGTTTGATATTCACTCAATTTGAATAACTCTGTTGTTTCTTCTAAATTCTTGCCATCTGTTCCCATTAGTATTTTATATGTAGCCATATCAAGTATAGCTTGACCATACATTTTTACACTCTCATCTAAAAAATCGCATATTGAGTGCGAAATTACTACGAGGCTACCCTCATATTTTCTACATCTCTTTGCAATATTTCTTAAAAATACTAAACTTTGTGGAACTTGAGGGTCTATAAGTAAATAGGCTTCATCACATACAAGCATTGTCTTTTGCTCTTTATCTTTACTCATAAGCTCCCAACAATATGTTAGTATATTAAAGTATTGTGCCTTTTTTACTCTCTCACTTGCATCTTGCAAATTATGAGTGTCTAAACATATAAAGTTTGTGTCAGCTTGAACAGATGTATAGCCATTAAATAATGCACTATCTGCTCCTATTGCTATTGTTCTTATTAGTGATTGCAATATTTCATAATCTTGTTTTTTCTGACTTTCCTCTGTTGTTACAACTTTTTTATTTATTAGTTCATATAAGTCATACATTATAGGAAAATCTATATTTCTAAATTTACTAATATCTGTATTCCAATATATATTAAATTTGTTATATAGTTCTTCAAGTGTTTCTTCTAATAATGCTATTTGCAGACTTGTTAGTTCTGGAAATAATAATTTAAAAAAAGTTCTCAAAGTTTGGAAATGTAGTGCCATTGCACCTAAACCTTTTCCCTCATCTTTGAAAACTTTTTCTTGCTCTTGCTCATCATCTAATGGAACAGCTTTTATTTGTAATGGATTTATTATTCCACCTGCCCCACTTCCAACATTTAACCAATCGCCATCTACATTTTCAGTTAAGTTTTTATATTCCCTTTCTACATCTATTGTAATTACTCTTGTTCCTTTCATATATTCATTAAGCATAAGATGTTTTGCAACAGTAGACTTTCCTACTCCTGCTGTTCCCATTATTACATAGTTACTATTTGTTCTATCTCCACCCCTTTTCCACGAGTCTAATACAACAATTCCTCCATCTGTATCTTTTGCAAAATAATAACCTGTTCCATCATTGAAACCAGAACTTGCAAATGGAAGTCCACCAACAAATGTTGATAATGGTACATTTCTATTAGCAATTTTTCGTATTTTTTCATCTAGTATGTTAAATGGTGTTATTGATTTAAAAGCATTTCTTACTAAATTTGCTAGATTTCTAATTTTCATCTGCATACCCATTATTCTGCTTTCTACCTTTTTACATCTTCTTTGTAATTCTTCTTCACTTTCAGCAATAACCATTATTAAAATAGTCATATAACCTACAACTTCGCCCTCTTGGTCTATTTTCCTTATTAGTTCTTGTCCATCTTCTATCTCTTTTTCAGTTCTTTGTCTTAATATTTCATCTTTTAAATTATCTACTGTTGCCTCATTTTGCCTTATACCTTTTGAAATATTTTGTATTAGTAATGTATTATCTGTAGGAGAAAAATTAAGAGAACAAATTGTATTTGGTATATTTGTAATTTTTGATAACCACCCAATTTTTACTGTTTGAGGGTATTTTATTATTGTATATACTTTTGCATAAATATCTCCTATTCTAACTCTATTGCTTTTGTATTCAATACCACCGAATAGGAGCTAGTATATTTAACAAGTTTTGATTTTCTTGTATTCCTGTCATTTCTACTTTTTTCAAATTTCAATTCCCCCTTTACTCTATTTTCAAATATGGTATTCTATCTTCTACATCTTCATTATCTTCTTTAAATGCGAAGTTAATATTTAATGTACTATTACATAATTGTATAAGTTCTTGTTCATTTAATATTTCTGTTCTTATTCCACAATTTGAAAACTTATTAGATAAGTCCATTGCTTGTTTTTGCAATTCTTTTTCTGCTATATCTGTATTTTTTGTAGATATAGTTATAAAGTTTTGTCTTTCAACTACATCTCCAGTAACAGTTAATCTAACAGTTTCTTTTATGTTTTGTTTTAATAAATTCTTTTGTTTTTGTATATCACTATCATTTAATGTTTCCCTTAAACTATCAATTAGTCCAGTTACATCTACTGGTCTTGATATACTAAAAAACTTTAATTCTTGCAAATCTCCTGCAAGTTCGTTTGTTATTTCTTTTACTTTTTGATTTAATTCTCGCCTAGAAAATAATTGCATATTTATAGAATGTATTTTTAATGCCATTATTAAGTTGTTATCTTTTGTGTATATAACATTATTCTTAATGTCTAAAATATTTATTTCTTCATTACAACTTATTTGTTTAGGCTTTTTTCTACGAAAAATATTTAATATATTAAACATTTTAGTTCCTCCATTTATCATAGTATTTATATTCAAATTTCTTCTGCATTTTAGCAAAATCAATCATATATTTTATTTGATTTACAACACACAAATTGTTATCATCTTTTGTAGTTGCCACAACAGTAGCCACTACTCCTATAATTTCAATTAGAACTGGTATTATATAATTGTTACTACCTTTTATATAATAAACAGCAATAGCTATCGGTATTAAACCAATAGCTACTAAAATTGTCGTAATAAGTTCTTTTACTCCATAACCTTTAAAAAATTCTAATCTTGTTTTTACATTTGATGGAATATATAGTTTTGTTTCTTCGTTGTCCACTATCTGCCACCTCCTCCGACCTCCGTCCGTCCACCTGACCCACCACCAGAGATGAACGAACTAGGAATTATATAATCTCCATAATAATATTTGACTACATCTGCAATAACAAATATAAGCTCTGATATTATAAGAAATGCTATTACATTCCATATTTTTTTCTTATAAGCATTTGCTGATTCTTCATCATATATCATTTTTACAAAACAAAATACCACTCGAAAAGTAGCTCCAAGTGGTATTATTACAATTCTTAATAATTTAATTATTTGTTCTAGTGTTTCCATATTTACAACATCACTTCACTTTCTTTAATTGTTTTATTTTTCTACTTAATTGTCCAGAAAGTTCCATTGTTTTACTTGCTGTTATGATGACATTTGATATGCCACCACCTCCTCCACCAAGCATAAACTCTTGTAACATTTTTGGTGTTTTTATTGCAAGTATTATCATTGCTATTGCATAAATTAGTTGTCCACTAAAAACTAATAACAAAGCTAGTTTACAACATAATATTTGTACCAACACTGTCAGCATACTTTTAAATAATTTTCCAATATATTGTGTAAATACTCCACCATCTGCATTGACTAAACCAACACAAGCCAGTGGAAAACCAAGTTTTAATACAAATATTTCTGCCCCTCTAATAATGAACTGTACCCATAATACAAATAACAATATAAGTGCTATAATTGCCATTATTGCACTAAATAAACCTGCACTTGCAATTCCTGCTATTGAACTTGTAATGTCCATTGTTTGAGCTACATTTAAACTTTCTAGCATACTCTGTCCAAAGGATTGAACAACATCTACTAACCAATTATAAAGAACAGTAGAACATATAAGAACTACTACTGCTCTTATGAAATATACTATAAATGTTAGAGGTGGAGTATCTGCCTCTCCCTCTGTCCATAAGATATAGATGTCAAATCCTTTTTTTAGAAATTTTAGAATTATGAGTGATAATGCAAATGTGAATATTAGTAGTTTTAAACTATCTAATGAAATTACTTGATTTCCTAGAATATGAGTTAATTGATATTCTGCATTAAAACAAGTGTCCATTAAACTATTAAATGCACTATTTATTGCACCATCTACACCACCTATTAAATCTACTAATAGGTCTGTTAGCAAACCTGTCATTATTATTTATAATAGCCAATGATGATATTTATTAAGCCACTTGCAATAACAACTCCAATACAAGATATTACTGCAATTTTTATTCTGTTGTCCCACCTTTTTGTGTCCATCTCATCACTAGCTGACTTTCTTAATAAATAATAACCTACTAAACAAGCTGTTAATACTGGTGCTAATATTAAAAGCCAGTTAGTTAAATCTCCTATCAATTTTTCTGTTCCTGTTGCAAGTTTGCTGTCTGCTACTGAACTTGCGAAACAACAATTTGTAAATAGCAATACTGCTATAAATGTCATAATTGCCATTTTTCTTATTTTTTTTACCATACATACTTTCCTCCATTACTTGATTTTTTTGGAAAATAGAGATAAAATAAGAACAATTCATTTAAGGAAACCAAACTTTAAAATGAATAAAGCACTAACTTATTTGCCGATAAGTTAGTGTTTCTTATTTTGTTCTATCTTCTAACATTTTGAAACATATTCCAAATGCCCCATAGTTGCATTTGTTGTTCCTTTTTTTCTTTTCGTGCCATTTCCCTTTGTAGTCTTAATTCTCTATTATGAGCTTGATTACCCATTCCAAATAGTTTATTAAATTTCCATTTTGAAATATCTGGCAATGTTGCCATTACTGGAAACATTCCTGTTGGTATTACCAAAATATATGGTCTTTCAATTCTCATAATTTCATCTTCTGTAAGTAGTGGTCTTGAAATTAGATTCATACTTTCTGAATTACTACCATTTTGATATTTTGCATAACTATTGCTTTTACTATAACTTGATGTAGTATAAGAGCCTAGTTTGTTTTTTATTATTGTAGCTGTTTCTGTACTTGCTGTTTTTAAATAAATCCAAGTTTGACAGTTATCTCTTATGTTTTCTGCTACCTCTTTCCCATATTTGCTATCTAATTGTGAAAAACTTTGTAGAAACATATTAAATCTTATTTTTCTACCACCTGCAACAGTTAGCATATTTGAAAATGCTGGTATAGTTGTAAAGTTACCAAATTCATCTAGTATGTAGTTCACTCTTTTAAATAGTTCGCCACCTCTACTATCTGCTTTTTCTACTAATGCCACATAATTTTGATATACAAATAATGATGCCAAACTATAATAAGTTGTTTTTTCATCTGGCAAAATTATATATGTTGCAACTCTTTCTTTTCCTGCATCTGTTAGTGAAAAATCACTTTGACAGCTCATTGAATATATACTTTTATTTGTAAATAACCTTAATGTAGTTAATGCACTTGTAAAGAAACTACCTCTTGTTTTATCTGGAGCAATTCGTGCAATACCAAATATACTTGTTGCTGGGTGTTCTTTATTTAAACATTCTATATATCTGTTTATAGGTAGCTGATTATTTCCAACTGGTCTACACATTTCTGATATGAACATAAATACATTTGTTAGATTTTGATATTCTGGTCTATCTTTATTATCAAATACAACACTCATTATTGCTCCTGCAATAACTGCCATTTCTCCATCTCTCCATATTTTTTCGCCGTGTCCATTATCATCTCCAACTAAACTAGCTGTAATGTCCCAAGCATATTCTTCTGCTTTTCTATAATCTTCTCTATTTACTGCATCAATTACTGGTTGCAAAAAGTTATAACAGTTTGATTTCAAAGGATTTTTAAAATCTAGTGTTATTATTTTATAGCCTTTACTTTCCAAATATGGTGCTGTATATTGAAAAAGCTCTCCTTTTGGGTCGCTTATTATCATACTTTCTCCTGCAAGTGATAAATTGCCTATTGTTTGCAAAACAACACTTCTTGTTTTACCACTTCTAGTTGCTCCAACAATTAAGGAATGTATATTTTCATCTACATAGTAAATTTTTTCTTCTTTTTTATCTTTTTCAAAACCTACAACAAGTCCACCTTTTTCTGTTAAATAATTTTCACTATTTAATGGTAGTTTGTTACACTTAAAATTTTTTCTAAATTCCTTTTGTGTTTGCCATCTTGAACTTCCGTGCTGACTTTGTCCAATAGCTTTTGGTGTTGAAATTTTATCTGTTATTCTAACAAGTTCACTTTCAAAGTTGTTTTTATTTACTACTAACATTGCAAATATTAAAACTTCAAATAATGAAAACATTAAAAAAAATAGAGGTACGAATTTTGCATTTACCACTATCTCTAAAAAGTCATAAATTGTTTTTGGAAAAGCTATTTTTGATAATTGAATATGTATTATTCCTGCTAATATTGTACTTATAGGAATATTACATATACTGGCTATTATTCCAACAATTATTTTTCTTTTTTTCAAAGCTCCAAATCCTCCTCTCGTTCTAAATCAAACATTTCCATATATTTATCTATTTGTTCATTACTTAAACTCATAAAGTCCATTTCTTTTAGATTATTTCCTGTAATAATAAAAGTTCCTCTTATTGCTAGTCCATTCATATAACGATTTATTGGCAAGTTATCTTTAATACCATTTGAATTGTATACAAGCAAAATATCTTCATATTCTTCGACTTCAATATCTTGTTCTCCTATTATATTTCTTAATGAGTCTAAATCATTCCAAATTCTTTTTATATATGGCTGTTCATCATTTTCTATAACTAAAATATTCATTCTTAATTCATTGCCAATTATAATCGCCCCCCTATCTTTCTAAATCACTACCACCATAACTCATTCTTCTTGCCCATTCTTTCCTAGCATTTATAGATAAAGAGTTTATATATTCTTGTGAATTTGCTCTTGCATTTTCTTGTTCTTCTAATCTACTTATTACTGCATATAAGTCAAATAACAGCATTTCTGCTGTTATCTCTTTATATTCTTTCATCATTTTTATTAACTTGTTTCCTAGCATATTATATAGTTTGTCTTGTTCTGATTTTATAATTTTTTGTGCTTGTTCTTCTGAAAAGTAATCTGCTATTTCTTCCACTTTTACAAAATAATTATCATAACTTTTTTTAAAATCAAAATTACTTTCATATAATTTATCTATTAACTTGTTTAGTCTTTCTTTTAATTCTGGCTCTAAAAAAGCATAATTTAATCTACCGAGTTTTTGGAAGTTCTTTTGATATTTCTTTAAATTCTGCTATTAGTTTTTTTCTATCTTTATTTTCAATTTTAGAATATGGTATTTTACTATCGCAATTTTCAATATTTATTGCTTTCATATCTTCTACTAAATCACGAGATTTTAAATCTTTTTTTATATCATCTCTTTGTTTATATATTTCTTCTAATTCTTCCTTATATATACCTTTTGTTATAATATCTCTAATTTTATTTTGCTGATATATAGATATATAACATTTGTTAATTTTCTGTGATCTGTCCCAGAACATATAATGTAAATGTGGATTTCCTTTTTTGTAATGTACTACTCCACAATACTCTAATCTTGAAAATGGAATATTTAAAACTTTCGCTATATCTTGAATATTTTTCTTTATCATTTTCTCCCAAGTTTCTCTTTTATCATAGCCAAGCCTTATTGCATCTTCTTCTCTTAATGATATAATTCCCCTATATACATTGTTTTTAGCATTTGAAATGCTTTTTATATATTTTGCTACTTCTTTTTTCTGAATATTATCACTTAGCTTATTATAATTATAATAGCCAAATATACAGCCACCCTTTTCATTATATACAGCATTTTTTCTAGTAGCTATATAATATAAGTGTTTTATATTACCAGTTGGAGTATTCTTTTTACTAGGAGAATATGCTCGTACCTTTGATATTACTTTTGCCATTAGTTATTCCTATTAGTAGCATATATAATAGCTTGTCTTTCTGCTTTTTCAATTATTTCTTCTGGATTAGATTGACTAAACTCTTTTAATAACTCATATAATATGTTTTTACTTGTTTCTGATGATTTTATATTTTTAATTACAATTTTTATTAACCTTTCTAAAGGTTGTTCACAAACACTTTCTATTTGATTTCTTATAATTTCTGTTATTCTATCAATATCATCTGATGTACTTTTTATTCCAAGTCCAATATCTATATAATCTCTAACTAATTTTGAAATGCTTTCATCTTCTTTGCAAACCTTACAAAGTCTGTTATAGGTTTCTTTATCTATTCTTACCGATATTTTTATGCTATCTTTTGATTTCATCTGCTCTCTACCTCCTGTTCCTTTTTTTATAACTCGTAGAGCAAGAATAGCTGTCCGACAGACAGCCACCAACAGCTTGAAAGCAGAGCTTTCAACGAGTATGACACATAGTCATTTTGTCGGTCAGTTGTCCGACATAGTTTTATAGTGATTTTCTAATAAAATGTCAATAAGTTCGCTAAATTCCTTATCATTTGCGAACTTATCTTTATATTTTTTAAATATATTTGGTAGTAATCTACCTGTAAATTTTTCTACTTTCTTCTTTTCTGTTTTACCTTTGATAATATCTAATACATTATCTGGTGTTATAGTTCCATATACTGCTCTTAATTTTTGAGCTTGTTTAGTAGTTAGCTTTAAATTGTTTTCATCTATTGCATCATTTACCATTATTTGTTCTTCTGGTTTTATATATGATAGCTCAACTCCTGCTCTTACTCCTATTATTTCATCATTTACTTTTTGTTTTAAATCATCGTTTAATTCTGTTAATCTAATAAATCTTTGAATGTTAGTTTTACTATCTTCACTTTCATTTGCCAGTTTTTCAACTGATGCTTCTTCCTGCCCCACTGGGGCATTTTCCAGCAAGTCGTTGATATAGCTGTCTTTGAGCCTATTTTCTTTTTTTAGTTTTTTCAATAATTCTAGTTTCTTTTTATAGGCTGTTCCTTTTTCACAAGGTAGTATTTTTTCCCTTTGTGCTAAATTAGTATCTATCATAATAAGTTCTGACATCTCATCATCATAATCTTTTATAATTGCAGGTATTTCTGTTATACCTAATTCTTTTGAACATCTTGTCCTATTATGACCACTTATTATTTCATACTTATTATCTTCTATTTTTCTAACTATTATTGGAGATAAAACACCAACTCTACTTATACTATCTTTTAGTTCCTCATACTTTGCTTTTGGTATTGCTGAAAATATATGTTTTTTATTTTCAACTAATAAATCTACTCCAAGCAATACAATTTCTTGATTATTATTTGCAAGTTCTTGCTGTTCTAATTTATCTTCTTTTTCTTGTTGTTCTTTAAATTTACTATATAAATCTCCTGTCATATATAAATTCCCCCTTTACAATTCCATACAGTCTTCTTGTATTTTTTCCAAAATAATGCTCTCGATTTTATTTAATTTATCGAAAGCATCTAATTCATTAAATGGCAATATTACTTTGCCACTTTCATTTTTTATTTCTTTTATTTCTCTTGTTTCTGTATCAAATACAAGTGAATAATATGTTGCATTTTTTCTTTTCATATCTGTCAAACTTTGTAACCATACATATTCATCATCTTGTGTTATATTATCTTTTGCAAACAAAACAATATCATCTTTTATTTTTAAAAATATATTAGGAAAGTTTAATATATTTTTATAATATAAATCTGACTCATTATCTGCTATATAGTTTCCCAAATAGTTTTCTTCCATAAAAGCATTTAATACTTCCAACCCTTTTTCTGTTATAAGTAGTCTTACATTTTTCATAGCTATATGTACTCCTCCTCTTCCTCATAACTTTCTTCATATATGTTTTCTTCTTCATTTTCTTTTTGAGTTGTATTATCTGATTTTTTATTAGCATATTCACTAATAAATTCTTTTACTTCGTTAGGGAATATTCTTTCAAAATTTTCTTTTCTCATTGTGTAATTATTATCATTTAATGAAAAACCAATATTTTGCAAGTCTTTGTATATTTCTTTTGTTCTTCCATATATTTGATATTCTTCATCTTGATTTAGATATACCTTTACTTGACCAGATAATATAATGTGTGATATTGTTTCCAAACTCATTTTTCTTTGTTTTTCTGCTGTTTCAAATACTTTTGCTTTAATTGTATTTGATAGATTATTAAAATCTGTAACTGACATTTCTAGTTTTTGATTTTCCTTATTCCATTTTGCACCTAATTCTTTTAGTTCTTCTCTGACATCAAATGTCTTTCCATATATACGATATAAATCGCCTACTTTATAAAACTTAATTTCTCCATTTAAAACTTTTTCTTCTAACATAAAATTCCTCCCTTTATATAATTTTGTTATTTTTACCTATTCCCATTTTGACCACCTCCGTTTTTTGAGCATAAAAAAAACACCTACCAAACTATATAAGTTTGACAAGTGTTTAA
>CAYYCU010000039.1:9611-11647 GCA_964470415.1 uncultured Ruminococcus sp. | reverse complement strand
TCGGCTTTGCCGCGTCCGTTACCGTAAAAGGCGGCATTTTGGTTGACCTTGGCGGCGCGGACGAAAAAAATGCGCTTCTTTTGGAAGCGCATACCGATACATTGGGCGCAATGGTTGCGGAAATCAAGGGGAACGGCCGCCTGAGACTGACCGCACTCGGCGGCATGCGTGCCGAAAACGGAGAAACCGAAAACGTTCGCATTTACACACGCAACGGACGTGTTTTGGAAGGAACGCTTCAGCTTTGCAATGCTTCCGCCCATGTCAACGGCGCCTACGCCGATACCAAACGCAATTTTGACACCACCGAGGTTGTGCCGGACGAAGACGTAAACAGCGCGGAGGACATCCGTGCGCTCGGTATTGAGGTGGGTGACATCGTTTGCTTTGATCCGCGCACACGCATCACCCCATCCGGTTATATCAAAAGCCGTTTTTTGGATGACAAGCTTTCGGTCGGCATTTTGCTCGGCTTTGCAAAATTCCTTCATGACGAAAACATTACACCGTCTCGCCGCGTGTATGTACATATTACCGTTTACGAGGAAGTCGGTCACGGCGGCGCAGGCTCGGTTCCCTTCGGTGTAACCGAAGCAATCAGCGTAGACATGGGCTGTGTGGGAGACGGACTCGGCTGTACCGAAAGAAAGGTTTCCATCTGCGCCAAGGATTCGGGCGGCCCCTACAATTACGAGGTCGTCGGAAAGCTGATTGAAGCCGCCAAGCGGGAGGAAGCGGACTATGCCGTGGATGTATATCCTTTCTACGGTTCGGATGTGGAAGCAACGCTCGGCGCGGGCTATGACATCCGCCACGGATTGATTGGCGCCGGTGTTTATGCAAGCCATGGCTATGAGCGCAGCCATGTGGACGGTGTTTGGAACACCTTAAAGGTTCTCAAGGGGTATTTGAATATTTAAAGCAGGCATTGCACGGCTTCGTAAAACAAATTTTCGGAGCCGTGCGATTGCTTTTTCTTTATGATTTTGATTTTCCCTTGAAAATCAGGCAGGCAAGATATCCAAACACCAGCGCTGCGGCAATTCCGCCTGCCGCCGCCGTCAGCCCGCCCGTGAGAGCACCGAGCAGTCCCTGCTTTTGCACCGCCTCGCGAACGCCTTTGGAAATTAAATAGCCAAAACCTGTCAGCGGCGTAGTGGCACCGGCACCGCCGAATTTTACAAGCGGTTCGTAAACACCGATTCCGCCGAGAATGACGCCCGCCACAACATAGATAACCAAAATACGCGCCGGCGTCAGTTTGGTACGGTCAATTAACACCTGTGCAATCACGCACAGAATGCCGCCTACCAAAAAGGCGCGCAAATAAGGTAACACAACCGTCAATATCATCGCTCCCCTTTCTTTTTTTGCCCGACAATCTCCAAAAGATGCGCCACGGCGGGAATATTTTGCCCCTGTTTGATGCTGTCGGGACTCATCATGGCACCCGTGGAAAGAAATAGAATATGCGACAGCTCCCCACGCGCAAGCTTTGGATAAAGCTCGGCAGCCAATACCGCCGCCGAACAGCCGCAACCGGAGCCGCCGCCGTGTACATCCTGCTCTTCGCGAAAATAAATCCGCATTCCGCAGTCCGAATATCGGTCCGTCATGGGATAACCATCGGCTTTCAACAGGTCGCAGAGAATGGAGCCGCCTTCATATCCCAAGTCCCCCGTAACAATCATATCATAATCTGCGGGAGCGGTGTGCGTTGCACGGAAGAAACGAACCAATGTATCCTCTGCGGCAGGAGCCATTGCCGCTCCCATGTTGTTGGCATCGTTTACCCCTTTTTCCATTGCTTTGCCCGGCATACCGCGCCGAATCCTTACGCGGGAATGGGAATTGGCGCTCTGCAAGAGAAACGCCCCTGCCCCCGTAACCGTCCACTGCGCGGTCGGAGGCCGTTGTCCGCCGTATTCCAACGGTGTGCGATATTGGCGTTCCGCCGAACAATAATGAGACGAGGTAACGGCACCGCACAAATCAAACACGCCGTTTGAGACCATAACAGATGCCAGCAAGAGTCC
>CAYYCU010000039.1:0-9511 GCA_964470415.1 uncultured Ruminococcus sp. | reverse complement strand
CAGTTCTATCAGCTCTTTTCTCATCGGCTCATTCCTCTTTTTGCTGTTTTGTTTTGTATCATCTATTCTTTGCAGTTTTCGTTTTTTTATGCCGACAAAAAAAACACGGCGCAAAACAATTGTTCGATAAATCGGAACCGCAACGCAGCTCTTTCAAAAAAGAAGATTTGGCGTGGAACGGCAGAACGGCAAAAATCCCGTATCTACCGTCAATTCGTCATTCAATTCTCAAAAAATAAAAAATGTAAAAAAATCAAAAAAATCCGTTTAAATTCATTGACAACTTTTTTTTTGTATGATATACTATTCTTGGTATATTAGCGGAGCATACGCTTCCGACTCGATAAATGCCCGAAAAAGAACCGAGACCGTTACACGAAAAAGGAAAGGACGAAACAAAAATGAAAAAAAGAATTCTTGCTCTCTTACTCGCGGGGCTTTTAACCGCTTCGCTTGCATCCTGCGTTACATCCGACCATAGACCGGATAACAATACATCAGGCAACCAATCCGAAAGCCAACAAACACCGCCCGACTCGCCCTCCGATCCATCGGAAAACTGGACCGAGGTCAATGAAACCGTATATGTCATTACCGACAATTTGGAGCTTACTCCCGTATCGGACGGCGGTACTGCGATTAAAGTAACGCTCATGAGTGAACTGCAACGCTTGAAAATCAGTGAGGACGGCAAAACCAGTATGGTAGAAAAGGACGGTGTCCGGTACACGGTTCTCTCCTCCTGCCTCAGCAAAGAGGACTTGCTCGGCAAAAACTTGACCGCATGCAGTGACAAAACCATGTATGCAAAACGTGCGGATGTGGCTGTTTACAAATATGCTTCCTCCTCGCTTTCTTGCTCCAAAGTAATCAAATATTTGAACACCAATGACCAAGTAACCGTTGTTGCAACGGGAACTACCTGGTGCAAAATTCGCGACAATGAAACATATTATTTTATAAAGACAACCAATCTTTCAAGCGACAAGGTTTTAGACTACGATAAAGTGGACTATTCCTCTTATTTCACCGACTGCGACCAAACCACGGTATATGTTACCGCAAGCGCCATCAATGTTTACAAGAACGCTTCCTTTAATGCAACAAAAATCGCTTGGCCCGTAAAGGGAGACAAGGTATTTGTAATTGCGACCGGTACCATTGACGGAACCAAATGGAGCAAAATTTTGGTTCCCGATGCAGTAGAAGCCGGTCAAACGCAGACCTATACGGTTGGATATGCGGCTTCCAAAAATCTTTCCACCTCGGCACCGACCGGTAAAGTAACATTGCAGAATATGCTGGATCAATACCCCGCTTTTAAACAAACCGACAAAACCATGTATGTACTTGCCGAAACCTCTACGCTCAGTATCCGCTCCACACCCGATTATCCGGCAGATAATATTGTGGATTACTTAAGCTCCAAGGCAGCGGTAAAAGTGGTTGCAACCGCAACAATCAATGACATGCGTTGGGCAATGATTGAATACACGTTGGATAACGAAAAAGGCTATTACTTTGTAGGCGCCGCAAACCTGACGCCCAATGAGGACGGCTCTGCCGCACCGCTTACGTTGGAAGAGCTGTTGGATAAATACAACTTTGAAAACTGCGAAAGCAAAACCGTTTATGCAACCGGTACGGTAAAGTGTAACACCGAGCCAAAAAATCAAACAAACGTAACCAAGCAACTGAAAAAAGGCGACCAAGTAACCTTGATTGCCAAAGGAACCGTAGATTATGTGGAATGGTATTTGTTCCAAATTGAGGGCGATGGCAATTACTACTTTGCCGGAGCCGGACTGTTTGCCGAAACTGCGGCAGAATAATAATCCGTAAAAGATTCTGTTGTAAATGCGAACAAAAGCGTTTACAACAGAATCTTTTTCTCATACGGTAAAAAACAAAACGATTTTTTTCGAAAATTTTGATTTTGCAACCGCCGGTTAACAAATTGAAAGCCGTTGGTTGGTGGTATATAAGTGTAATTTGTGCTATCCTATTCATATAAAAATTCACTCGGAGGTGTTTTCTATGATTTTAGCCGACAAAATTATGAAATTACGAAAAAAGAACGGTTGGTCGCAAGAAGAGCTGGCCGAAAAAATGAATGTCTCCCGTCAAGCCGTTTCAAAATGGGAAAGCGCGCAAACCGTTCCCGATTTGGAAAAAATATTACAGCTCGGTACACTGTTTGGCGTTACGACAGACTATTTGTTGAAAGATGAAATGGAGGACGAAGAATTTACCGATGATGCATCCGAGCCTGCCGTTAAGCGAATCGGCATAGAGGAAGCCAATGCTTATCTTGAGCAAAGGAAACGCGCTTCTTGGAAAATTGCACTTGCAACATTCTTATGTATTTTATCTCCCATCACACTGCTTTTGTTGGGCGCGGCTACCGAAATTCCAAGCCTGGGGGTTTCGGAAACGGTAATGGGTGTCGTGGGACTCGTTGTGTTGTTTGCATTTGTGTTGATTGCCGTTGCGATCTATATTGATTGCGGGTTCAAAAATGAGCCTTACGCCTTTTTGGAGCAAAACGTCCCATTTGAACTGGAATACGGCGTAAAAGGAATGGTCATAACACGTAAAAAGCAGTTTCGGAACCGATATATAAAAGGAAATACTATTGCCGCCTGCCTCTGCGTCTTCTCCCCCGTTCCGCTTCTTGTATCGGCGTTTAGCGAAAATGAAATGCTTTGCGTTTCCATGCTCGCCGTAACCATGATCATTGCCGGCATCGGCGCTTTCCTTTTTATTACCGTTGGCGTGCAAAACGCCGGTATACAAAAGCTTTTAAAAGAAGGTGACTACACCGAAGCGAAAAAAACAAAAAACGAGTTGCGGGAAGCGGTTGGAGCAATTTATTGGAGCTTAACCGTTGCGCTGTATTTGACCTTGAGTTTTCTCACCAATCGCTGGGAAAACACTTGGCTTGTATTTGCCATAGGCGGCGTCCTGTTTCCCGTTGCCATGTCTGTTTGCAATCTGATTGCAAATAAGCGAAAAAACGACAACTAAAGGTTTAGTCATATCGGTTTTGGTAAAGCTGACAAACGGCAAAAAAGCGTCCCTCGCTCCGATTGAGAGCGGGGGACGTTTTGATATAAATATTGCTTTGAAAAATCAATTTTTATCGGTTCTTCCGGAATGAGAGCCGGAGGAGGCTTTTGGAGCCGCATCCCTACCGTAACCGTAATAACTCGATTCATATTTAGAACCGTAATACGAATCCGAATATACCGTTGAACGCTTGCGGTCAACTTGGTTCAACACAACGCCGAGGATTTTGCAACCGCTTTTTTCCAACTGTTCCTTTACGCTTTGCGCCATGCGGTACTTAATATGACCGGTATTAATTACAAGTACGGCACCGTCACACACACCTGCCATGACAGCGGCATCAATCACCAAACCGAGCGGCGGCGCATCAATGATGATATAATCATATTCATCGCGCTTTTCCTGCACCAGCTCTTTGAATGCGGCGCTGCCTACCAATTCGGTCGGATTGGGCGGATAAGGACCTGCAAAAATAATATCCAAGCCCTCAATTTGAGATTTGTAAATTGCTTGCTCGGTTGTAATCTGTCCGGAAAGCAACTGACTTAAGCCCGTAATGCCGCGCTCTTTTGTCAAACGGCTTGCCATAACGGATTTACGGAGATCGGAATCCACCAACAAAACTTTCTTACCGCTTTCCGCAAGGCTGCGCGAAGTTTCAAAAGAAATTGTGGATTTTCCCTCGTGTGCCATGCAACTGGTAATTACAATGGTTTTAATATTCTTACCGGAGAAAAGGATGTTGGTACGCAACGTATTAAATGCCTCACGCATAAAATAATCGTTTTGTTCTTGCGTAATCAATTCAATTGTTTTCATAACCTGCCCGCCTCCTTACTCTCTCGTTTTTGTTCCGTTTGCAGTATAGCTGTAATAATAACCGTTTTTGGACTTTTTGCGTCCCGACTCATACTTGTTCGGAATGACGCCGAGCATGCTCAAGCCCAAATATTTTTCCACATCTTCTGCATTGTTGATTTTATCATCCAAAATGAACTTTAAGAAATAAATTCCGTAAACCAATATTGCACCGACCGCAGAAATCAGGAAAACCGTTGTCAGAGAAATGGGATTGGACGGAGTGGTTGGCGTTTTGGCATGGTCCACTACGGAAAGCAATTTTTGCGCATACATTCCGTTAAAGTAATTACATGCCTGATCGCATACTTCATTGGCAATGTTGGCACTGCTTTGCGGATCCGAGGTTGTAACGCTCAAATAGATGACGCGGGCGTCTTCTTCGGTTGTAATTTTCAACATTTTACGAAGATCTTTTACTTCAAATTGGAAATTCCCGTTGTCGATTGCCGGCTGAAGCACCTGGTCTGTACTTTTAATCAAGATTTCGCAGTCATCAATCAATGCGTTTGCAATGGAGATGGCAGATGTGCTTAATTTATCGTTGTCTTCGCCGCCGGGGGTTGTCAAAACGTAGAGGCTGACCTGTGCGGTATACTCATTTTCATGCACGAGGGATAAGCCCATATAAATAACCACCGCAAGTACCACCAACACAATCAGGCACTGCCACCAACAGCTTTTGAGTATCAGCCACAAATCCTGTAACCGAATTTCTGTTTCTTTTTGTTCTTCCATTTGTCAAAACCCTTTCCGATTTTTTCTACATTAAATCAATTCGTCTCGCACAACACGGCAGGCGTTGTCCCATGTCAATTTCCGAATGGTGTACGCATCGCAATGCTTTTGCAAAAACGGCATACAAACCGACATCAACGGCGGACGGGATGTCAAATTGTGTGCATCGGTTGAAATGATATGCACCAAGCCCTTGCGAACAAGCTTTTTCCATTGCTTGGCAGAACCGCGCCCCCAAGCCCCGTTGACAGATGAAGCGTTTAACTGCACAATCCCGCCGCTCTCCACAAATTCTTCAATCCAACCCAGCTGATTGAACAAACAGCGGTAACGCTCCGTATGTGCCAAGATCGGAAAATATCCCGCACGCTGCAATTCATCCATTGCCGTCTGAATTTCAAAAAATTCTACCGATTCCGGAAAATCCACCAAAACGTAGCGGCTTTTGGCGATACTGCGGCAAGTGCCGTTGTTCAGCGCCTCCAATCCGCCGCGGTGATACCCCAGCTCATGTCCGAGAAAAATCCGCATATCCGGATGCTTTTCCGAGACGTACTTTTTTAAAATCTCAAAAGACTGTCGAGATTGTTCAGATGTGTCCCCGAAAAGATATGGCGAATAATGCGGAGTCAAACAAATTGCCCGAATTCCGTCCTCATAAGCCATTTCCAACATAGAAAACATTTCCTCCGGGGCTTTGGCTCCATCATCTACACCGCAAAGCATGTGACTGTGCAAATCAAAAAATTGAGCCATAACTCCTACCTTTCTTCTATGGGTATGCATAATCAGACAAAAAACAACTTTTTTATATTATAACATATCAATGCGATTTTGTCTACACAATCTGCATTTTTTAACATTCTATTCACATTTAAAATATCTTTGCACATCCTGCAAAAAGCCGTTGATTCTTCGTATTTTTTCAAAAAAACAGTCATATAAATAAGAAAGCAAAATAAAAAAGGAGGCGATTCCATGAAGCTCCGCCGTACAACCGCTGCGGCCTGCATTCTGCTTTCGGTTATCTTGGCATTTTGCGCCTGTACCGATGCGTCCGTTACCCCGCAAAAAGTGTTAACCGACATGTGTCTGGCGGAAAAACCGTTGCCCGCCGGACAAACCTACTTGCTCTCCGCTTTGCCGGAAAGCGATGCATACCTCTCGCCGGAGTTGCTTGCCGCTTGCTTTGGAAAAGAAGGAAAAATACCGATTGCCATGGATGGCGTGCAGGATGCCGCCTTCTTTTTCTCCTACCGCCAACCATGCGAAATAGATGTTTTTTTATGTAAATCCTCGGCAGAAACCGAGGCGGTTGCAAAAATGTGCCTGCACCGTCTGGACGCATTGAGAAATTATTTTGAAGGCATGGAAGCATGTACGGAGGAGGCCGCAACATACCTTCAAAATGCCTGCGTAACCGTGCGCGGCAGATGGGTTGTGCTTTGCGTTTCTTCCGATACCGATGCGGTACTTCGGGCTTTTCGGCGCCTGCTGTAAGTCAACCGGCGCTTTTTAAAGAAGCGTCACAATCCAATAAACCGCGCCGTAAACCGCACCCGCCAGGGTACCGTAAAGCAAAACCGGCCCCGCGACCGTAAAAATTTTGGCACCGACACCCAAAACCAGTCCCTCGGAATGGCTGTCGATTGCGGGAGAAACCACCGAATTGGCAAAGCCCGTAATCGGCACCAAAGTTCCGGCGCCCGCCACCTTGGCAATTTTATCAAACACGCCAAAGCCCGTCAGAACAACCGCGCACAAAATTAAGGTAACGGACGTTAAGGTTGCCGCGTCCTTTTCCGTCAAGCGGAAAAGCTGAAAATAAACATCGTGCAATCCCTGCCCTATGACGCAAACAAAACCGCCAATCAAAAATGCAAACAAACAGTTTTTCCATGTTGGAGAATGCGGCGCATGGGAATCGGCAAATCGCTTATAGGTCTCCTTGTTCATATTCATAAAAAGCCTCCGAAAAATCTTTTTTAACAGTTTTTCACATAAAAATTTTTTTATACTGTTGACTTTTTTCCTTTTTCGGTATATACTGTTAATCGGAGAACCAAAAATAAAAAAAGGAGATGGCAAAAAATGTCTTGGGATCAATTTTGTGACAACGTAAAAAAAGCGGCGGGAACAGCCGCAGATAAAATCAATCAAACCGCAGACCTTGCGTCTCTGCAGGTAAAGCTTTCGATTGCCGAACATAAGCTGAACGAGGCTTATACCGAGTTGGGACGTGCGTCATACAACCATTTTTCCAATCAGGAAAACGGTGCCGATGCGGTTGCCACGGCAATGACCGGTGTGGGAACGGCAAAAAAAGCGGTGGACGATTTGCAGGAACAAATCAACCGACTCAAAAAGTCTTGATAAACCAAAACAAAAACGGCACGCAAAACCTGCGTGTCGCTTTTGTTTTTCGGCAATTATTTTGCCGATTTCAATGCCATATCCAACCAAACCAAGCCAAGGCTGAACGCATCGTACAAACCTTCCTTGCTTCCCTGCTTAATAATTTTGGCAGAATCCTTGGAGTCAATCACCTGAATTAAAATATTTTTGGGCAATTGTTTTCCGTCCACTTCTTTATAAGACATAATCTCCAAAATTAAAATGCATTTTTCATTCATATCGCCGTAGCAAATGGTATCGCCTTCCCGTACCAACGGCTTATCCAAATATTCCAAATATTTGCCTTCTACCAAAGGTCTTGTATCCTGTGACATTTGTATTCCGCTTGCTCCTTCCTGATTTTTACTTACGGTATATTCAATTCCATTTTATATTATACAAGATTTTAAAGATATTGTCAATGCTTTTTTCATTTTTGCAAATTTTTATTTGCAAAAAGCACGCGCTGTGTAAGGCTTCCGCTCTTTTGAGGTTTATGATACATTCGAGCCGTTTCACTGCGGGCGTATTTTTTGCTTTATGTGCCGTTTGCATTTTCCGGACTCACCAAAATAACAATCAGACCGTCATATTCCCGCCACAGCGTATAGCCTTGCCGCAAATAGGCGCGTTCATATTGCCGATAGCTGTCGGTTCGGGCATCCAACACCACAAAATCAACATCCGGCTTATTTTCATGATAATAAACTTCGTAAATTTCATCGCGATCCGACAGATGCGCCAACAGGAAGGAAGAACATGCAACCGATGCATCCTGCGGCACCTCATCCAAAATTTCTTCCATTTGGGTATACGTCTCACTGTTATTCAGCCAATTTGACGTATACGTTTGAAACCTCGGAACCACGCTTGCAAGATAAATGCAACAACAGGATGCCGCCGCAATCGCCAACAAATTTTGCCTTGTGGGCAAGGTCAGTTCCGGCAAATTTTTGAGCATGGCATATACCAAAAATGCGGCAACGGCAAAATGATACTGAAAATTCAAATCGTACAAATAGATATAATAGGACAGCAGGTTTATCAACATCGGCGTCAACAACAGCCAACGTGAAAGCTTTTTGGAACAAAACGGCAAAAAGCCAAGCGGCAAAAGCAACGACAGCAAAAATTCAATTTTATCCCACGTTTCTCCGCTTGTGGTAAACAATTGCGTCAGCAAATAACCGGGATTCACCAGCGCCAACTTGACGATGCCGAAAATGCCGGCCTCTTCATCGTAAATCAAATTGTCAAAACGGCTGCTGAAAACACCCGTCCCGTAGGTTTCCAGCAAAAAATAGGCCAATCCGAAATATGCTACCGAAAGCAATGCAAGCAAAGCGCCGTGCAAATAATTTTTTTCAGACAGCAACAAAAAGATTGCAAAAATGAACAAATAGATTGCCGCGTCCTCTTTTACCCCCAACACAAAAAGTGCCGCAAGATACATCGGAATCCATTTCTTTTTTTCATAAAAATAAAAGAGCCACAGCAAAAAGAACGGCAAAAAGCAATTCTCGTGAATGTCGTAAAAGCAACCCGTACTGATTGCCGGATAAAAAACATATAAAAGCGAAACGACCAGCGTGACCTTTCCGGAAAGTTGAAAATGTCTTGCCAAAAGCACGACCGGAATGACACCCGCCATTAAAAATACCGCCTGACCGATTTGCAAGGTCTCCGGATACGGAAAAAGCCAATAAAACGGCAACAGAACATAAAATGCCGGCGAAATATGAACGGCAAAATGAGACAGCAACCGATCTCTCTCGCTGGTTGCCAACGGCAATCCGGTCTTTTTCATATTGTAAAACATGTTGCAAAACAAGCCGAAATCAAAATTGGGAGACGAAAAAGATTTGTACCGCAAACACATGGTAACGGAAAGAACCGTACAGGCAAACACACCGCCCAACGCAATCAACCATAAAATCACATGCTTTTGAGGCTTCCACTTTTGAAAAAGCGGCATATTTTGACGAACAAAATACAACACAATCGGAACAAAAGCGGCAAGCACGGCAAGCAGAAACAAAAAACGATTGCTTTGATTGGAAAAGCTCTGTATCCAATAATGGATACAAACGCAGAAAAAAGCAAGCAACAGCCAAGAATCCAAGGGAAAATCCGCAGCCAAAACCGACAGAACGGAAAGCAGGCAAAACAGCAACAGCAATCCCAAAAGCACGGAAATCAACTCGGTATCCATTGCATATTCCGCTTTATAAAAATCAAATCCGTTTTGTAAAAGCGTCCATGCCGCAAAAGCAAACCAACACGCCGCCAAGCGGCAAACCATACGATCCAAGCAAAAGGCCTTTCGCAAACCGTACAAGATACGTTTTTTCATTTCATCGCCTCCCTTCCTCGATTATACTATAAAGCAAAAATGCTTGCTTGCAAGGGCATTTTTGCGAAGCCGTCAATAACGAAGCCGCGCAACGCGCGG
>CAYYCU010000038.1:10228-11818 GCA_964470415.1 uncultured Ruminococcus sp. | reverse complement strand
TTTGTTGGTTTCTCAACCCGATTGCGGAGAGGATGCTTTGGAGATTTGCGAGGCATTGGCACGCTCCGGTGCGGTAGATGCCATTGTTGTGGATTCGGTCGCGGCACTGGTCCCGCGTCAGGAAATCGACGGGGACATGGGACAGTCCATGGTGGGCGTGCAGGCAAGAATGATGTCGCAGGCAATGCGCAAGCTTTCCGGCGTCATTTCAAAAAGCAATTGCGTGGTTATTTTTATCAACCAAATTCGTGAAAAGGTTGGCGTCATGTACGGCAACCCCGAAACCACACCGGGCGGCCGTGCACTTAAATTTTTCGCTTCGGTACGGATTGATGTGCGCAAGACCGAACAGTTAAAGGACGGCAGCAATGTTTACGGCAACCATGTCAAATGCAAAATCGTAAAAAATAAAGTTGCACCGCCGTTCCGTGTAGCGGAGTTTGATATTTTGTATGGCAAGGGTATTTCCGCCGGCGGCGAAGTATTGGATTTTGCCATTGCATTGGATATTATTAAAAAGAGCGGCTCTTGGTTTTCTTACAACGGCGAACGCATCGGACAGGGCAAGGAAAAGGTGCGCCAGCTTTTGGAATCCGATCCCGCACTCATGGCAGAGGTTGAGGCAAAGGTACGCGCCATGAGCGAGCAGGCAAAAATTACAATGGAGCAAGAGTTTGAGCTGGACGATGAGGAAGATGATTTTGATATTCGTCTTTCGGACAGCGATGGAGCGGATGAATGATTTCTTCTTTGTCAACACAGCTCCCGTTGCATATTACAATTCGAAGTTTGCGTGCACAGCATGACGGTTCCGAAATATTGGTCGGCGTGGTTCTTGAAAACGGGGAACATCGGGAACAAAAAAATTTGCCGTTGACAATGGAACAATATTGTGAGCTCAAACCGGCGCGCGGTGAAATCAGCGAAGAAATGTATGACAAATTGGAGGAGGCGGCATCTTTATGCCGTGCCATGCGATGCGGTGAAAACCTGCTTTCTTACGGAGCCAATTCCACAAAAATGCTGGCACAAAAAATTGCGCGGCACGGCTTCAGACGGGATATTGCCGTTTGTGCGGCGCAAAAATTGCGCGATGACGGACTGATTCACGAGGAACGGGATTTAGAGCGAGAGGTGGAAAAATGTTTGCACAAACTTTGGGGTGCAAAACGCATTCAAACACATATTTGGAATCGAGGATTTGACACCGAGGTAATGGCAATTTTGCCGCAACTTTTGGAAGAGGTCGATTTTACGGCAAACTGTGTCGCCCTCATTCAAAAGCATTACGGCGGCGTTCCGACCGATGCCGCAGAACAGCGGCGCATGATAGCGGGACTCGGACGTTACGGGTATTCATTTTCGGAAATTCGCGAGGCCGTCAGGCAGTTGTCCGAATAAAATTGATAATAAAAATCGGGGCAATTGTGAATGGAATCATTCACAATTGCCCCTGCTTTTTACAAAGCGGAAAAATCAAAGAAGTACGTCATAGCGGTCGGTTATTTCACCGAGATAGGCGGGCAAAGACTGTACAATACTTTCTATACTGTCTGTGTAGAGCGCAAAGAATTTATCGCTCATATCTTC
>CAYYCU010000038.1:0-10128 GCA_964470415.1 uncultured Ruminococcus sp. | reverse complement strand
TTCGGCTGTGCACAAATTAAGCGCAAGGCATTTTCAAAAATTTCTTGCAGCGTCATGTTAAGCCTCGGTTCCGGAATATGTCAAATTCAAAAGTACCATTTCGGAGGGATAAATTACCTTTGCACCGTAAAGATGCAAGCCTTTTACCGCGTCTGCAAAGCGCAGTTCCGGACGGTATGCATCAATTTCGGAGAGTTGCTCGGCAAATGCAATGGCACGCTTGGTACGCGCAATACATTTGTGCTCTGTTCCGGAGTCGCCGTCAATGCAATAGATGTTGTTGGAAACAAAGATTTTACATCCGCCAATGCTTCCGATGCATCCGTTTTCCAACGCAGCGGCATTGTCGGTAGAAAGGTTGACCTTTGCTTTGAGAATCAAGCCCGCAATTTCCGGTGTCACTTCAATCACAATATCGGAAGCATCGGAAACATTGTTTGCAAAGAGTTTGGTGCGTGCATCAATCAAAATATCAATGATGTTGGATTCGGAAACCGCCGTTTTGGAAATGGTGTTGCCGGCTTGTCCGTAAAGACTGTACACATAGCGGTCTGCCGCGTTGGCAAGCGCACTTGCCGCATTTTTCATGGCTGCGTCCATTAACTTGGGCGTGGATTGTGCACGGTCAATATCATCAATTTGGAAATTAAAGTATTTTGCCTGATTGATTACCAGTTCACGGTAATTATCGGAAAGCGTTTCGGGTGCAGACATGTTGGAGTTCTTTACATAATCCGATACGTTAACCGTTTCCAGTCCGCAAATTTTTACCGTGTTTCCTTTTTCCCGAATATCTCCTTCAAAATTGCGATTGCAGTTGGAGACGGCAATATACTGCTTGTCCAATGCTTGATATAAATTTTCGCTCCATACGGTAGAAATAAAATTTTTAATAGCCATAATAAAATAATCCTTTCTTTTTTGTATCTTTTTGTATTAGTTCCATTTTTGCATGGATTGCATAATTTTAGAATAATTTTCGCGAACTTCTGCCGCGGACATTGCCCGCACTTCAACCGGCGAAAAATATTCCGGCTCCGTCCCCGTAACGGCACCGCTGGAGCGGCGTTGGTTTTCCAAATTGTATTTTTCGGCGTTGGTTTCGGCAAGTCGGTGACGGCGTTCATGCAAAGCAAATGCGGCGGCTAAAGGGATTCCGCGGCGGACATCGTCCAAAACGCTGTCCGGTAAAGAGGATAGCGGCGTGTTTGGATAGAGCGCAAAAAATTCTTCGTATTCATTTCCCAGTTGCAACATTTTTTCGTTTTGCGCGGAAAGCGCCTCGCGAAGTTGATTTAATTCACTTCGCAGCTGTTCCAATTGGTCTGCTTCAGCTTGGGAAGCAGAATCGAGGCAATCAGAATCAGAATACGAAAGGGAATCAACCAAAACTTTTTCGTTTGTGTCATCGGACAATGCTTGCTCCTTTTCCCGCAACAGGTCGTCTTCGGGTTCTGTCGCTTGCATTTGCGGTGTCGAATGGCAGCATTCTGTATTTTCCGGGTTTTCCATTGTCGAAGCCATTTCTTCATCATTCATTTTTTAAAACTCCTTTCGATTGAATTTTATCGAGAATTTCATCAAGATTGTTCACACTTCCGTTGGGAAGCAGTGTGAGATAATCGCGGACGGAGAGATGCCCGTTTTCCAGCAATTTGTCAAGCAATGTAACGGTTGCCGCCGGCGTATAGGTATCGGTTTGTCCTACCTGTACCGTTGCACGGAGCAGTTCGTTTTTCAGCAACCGATAATCGGGGGCTTTTGCAATGCTTTTTTCCGAGTCTTCCGTGACCAAGCGCCGTTCGGGAGGGCAGTATGTGCACAGCATGTCGGCCCAAATAGAAGCCAACTCTCCAATACAACGCTCAAAATCCGTGCTGACACGCCGTAAAGCAATTTTAGAAGCTTCTTGCAAAGCCAAAATTGCGCTGGTATTGTTTGCCACTTCGTCCCCCAATGCGGAATCGGTCGCGCCCATCATATCCTTGGTATTTTCGATGACATTATTGATTAAATCGAGATAACCGGGTTGCATTTCGCCAACGCCAACCACCGAGACCGCATCGGCTACATTTCCGCCGCCCATTGCCGCAATGGCTTCGCCTACTTCATTCGACCATTCCGGAATGCGGGACTTGTCATAAATAACCTTTGAGAATGCGGTATTGTACATGTGCTTCATTGCCATGGCGTACGCAGTGTTGATATATTTTTGATTTGCAATCATATCGCTGACAGGTGCATTGCCGTGAAAGCAGCCTTTTACGGGATTCCAGTTGAAATAAGCAACGGGATAGTAGCGAAGCCCTGTTTTGACGCGGCAGATGATACAGTCACGTGTCGATTTTTCAAATATGACTTCACCGTTTTCACGGAAAAAACGGATGAGGTAAGTGGCACGTTCGTTTTCTTTTAATTCGCAAAGCGCGTGATCGGTCACGCACACATCGTTTTCGGCTTCTCCCACAATTTTTTGGGTATCCTCTCGGCTCATGCCGTGTTCCATTGCTTCGCGGCGCAAAGCCGCAACATTTGTACGCCCCGATAAAATCAAATATTCCTGCTTTTGTAAATCGGTTTGCGTAACATCTGCTACAAAAAGCGATGTGTTATCGACCAGGGAGGTACGGACAGTTCCCGTAAAAGGAGAGCCTTCTTCCTGTGCATGATCCCACCAGCAATAAAATATCCCGTCTCCCGAAATTGCGGCGTCCAACAGTGCTTTTTGCGCCAAGGCTTGCATGTTGTCCCGCTTCCAACGGTAGGAGGCATTTTGGTCTAAAATACGGATTCCCTCTAAAATATGCGTGCGTACGGCGGCATTTTCAATAAACGGCAGTTTGTCATCCGAGTAATGAATAGAAAGGTCTTTCGGCATGACCGAACATACCAAATAGTCGGTAATGCGGCGTATGATATTGAACACGGGATGTGGAAGCTCGGCACCGGCTCCGTGCCATTGATCTCCGCGATAAAAGCGTTCGTTTCGGCGAACCGTTTCGTAAAGACCGATTCGGCGCTTAAATTCCTTTCCCGCTTCGTATTCACGCCATGTCGATGTTGTATAGGTTTTCATAAAGCTCCTTTCGGTTAAAGATTGGCAAATAAAGCAAGCCTAAAAAAATGTGACCGTTTACTGCCGCTGTCTGTTAAACGAACCCGTACAAAGCGAAATCTTCCGATCGGTACACGGCTGTCAAACAAACAGGGGGTAGACTGTTCGGTCTCCGGCAAAAAGAAGGTTTTGGCGTTGTGTTCGGTTTCCACAAGCAGAGTGGTTCCTTCTCCTTGAACAGATGCGCAAAGCGTTAGCCGCAAGGCTCTTTTTTGGTCTTCCGGATACGAAAATGTCAAATAGTCGGTTTGATAGCTCGCGGAAAACGGGAGACCTTGATCCTCGGAAAGCGCTTCATCAAATGCGCAAATGTCCGTGTTCCTGCCGAACAGCGGCGTGCTTTCGTAATAGAAGAAGAAAGCGGGCGCGATATTGTCAAAGCAATACCACTTTTTGCGTGCGGTATTGTAAATCCATATTCTTCCTTCCGCATCGTTGGGGGCGGCAAACCACAGCTCTCCGTGTGAAATGTCCTCGCATGCGATGGCATTTTCATAAAAATCGGATTGACGGAACATATCCATTTCATCGGAGATGGATGTGAGTGTTATTTCATTGGGCGTGCTTGCCGAGGAATGCAACCGAAAAATACCACCGGCATTCAGGATAATGGGATCTCCGTCCAGATAAAGCTGTAAATTGTGAGCGGTACAGCCGATTCCGCACAGAAGCGGGTATCCTTCCACGGTATTGCTTTTTTCCGCAAAGCGGAGGGAATAGGTGCTGTTGGAAGAAAAGACCAAAATGCGGTTTTGCTGCAGGCACAGTGTAGTAACGGGGTGGTTGCTGTCACTTGGCGCGATGATGTTTTGCGTTGAAAAATAAAGGGGATCCGAGTCGGAGTAAATCGCTTTGGAGGCGCTTTTCATGCTTTCGTCCACCAAATTGGCACAAAAAAGCAAATTTCCACGCGGACTTCCGAATAATATCAAACGTTCCGTTTCATCGTCCCGTACGGAAAACGCAGAGGTACATTGTAAAAGTTCTTGTCTAATATCGGTATCCAATTCCACGGTAAAAGCAACTTCCACCGAGGATGGAATATTGCTTTCTTCCGTTAAGCTGATTTCCCGTTTGGAAGGGAGCAGGGTATAATTTGCAGAAACGGTTCCGTCCAAACGCACTTCATCAATACTTGCGGCGTAAAAGGGAAGTGAAAAGACTGTGCTTCCCGTTGTATTTAAATAGTGAACCCGCAAACGGCGTGAGAGCAGATTCAGCGGTTCATAAATATCGCCGTAATTTAACGGATGCCAATTGTAACCGTACAACGGGGCATACCCTTTGGCTTCTTCAAAGCACGCAGTACTTCCGCGGTAAACAAGAATTTGCGTCCCGGTCAGCAAATACAAAAAATCTCCGTAATGCAAAAACTGAATTCTTCCGGTTTCGGTTTCCAGTGTGTTGATTAATTTTTGTGAAAACGACTCGATGCGGTAAACATATTTTCCGGCAACCGCAAAGCTTTGTTCCCGTCCGCCGAGATTTCCTTTCCAAAACGCTCTCGCCGTATCCGTCAACATCATATGGGTGCGTATTCCGCACCGCTTTTGCAACGAGCCATCCGCCAAAATGCGAAAATTGCGAATGTCGGCTGCCGATACGGCATGACCTGTCTTTTGTGCCTCCAGACCGTTAAAGCCATCGAATATTTCCTTTGCCTTGGCTTTTTCAGGCTTGATTTTTGCCATTTTTGATTCCTTTCCGACTTTTTTGATTGCTTTTCGGAAAGTGATTACCTTTCCGAAGTGTACAGAACATTTTTCAGTCAAAAAAGTCATTCTTTTTTATATTCATTATGCGAAAATTTTTATCCGGCATATCGTGCGCCTGCCATGCATTACAGCGGCTCATAACCGCGTATCGAAGCGCTTCCGGTGCGTGCGTTGCGGAATGCGGCTCGCCGGAAGCATCCTCCGGGCGGCTTGCATCGCATAAAAGCGCGGGGATAGATGCCAACAGTGTGGTGCAGTTTTTGCTGATGTATAATCTTGGCGAAGCGCTTTCCGCGTTCAGATATTCCCGTAAGATGCGCCACCCCGGAATTCGGCGGTCGTCCGCTCTGCACATGGGCGGCATTCCGCCAACGGCTTGCATAATTTCAAAGCCGCTTCGTCCGGTATCCTGCCGTCGATTCCACAAATCGGGAGATGCCACCGCATATTCCACTGCTTGTCCGCGGCAAAGTGCGGCAACAAGCTCTGCCGCTTCTCGCAATGTTTGGTCCGGTACGCATGTTTCTTGCAGCACATACAGGTTTCCGTTGCCGTCCACACCCAAAAGCAATGCGGCAAGCATATCAAAGCCATAATCAAATGCAACAAAGCGCCGTAATGCGGTCGGAATTTTATTTGGCGGCAAAGTATGCACCTCTTCCGAAAATTCGGGAAAGAATTGTCCTTCAAATACATCCCAACGCCCGTGAAGCCAGGCGTTGCGAAGCTTTGTCGGAAGACTTTCCAGTTGGCGTACATAGTCGGGATCGCCCGCAAGCAACACGGGATTGTCATATACCTGTGCGGGAATGAAGAGATAATCCGATGGATTTTCATCCGCATGAAAGTTTCGGTCTATAAAAAGCCTTTTTACCCATGCATGACCGATTCCGCCGGGATTACAGGTCAAATACATTCTTTTCGGTACATTTCCGACTCCGCGCAAACAAGCTTTGAAAATGGAAAATTGGTACTCGGTTAGCTGCGTTGCTTCATCAATTGCAATGATGTCATATTCCTGCCCTTGATAGCGCAAGCAATCGCGCATGCAAGCACAATATCCCAAAGCAACGGTACTGCCATTTGGAAAATACATACATTTTTCACTTTCCGTATAGCGGATGAGACCTTTGTATTCATTGAGAAGCGGCAGGAGATGATTGGCTTTTAACTCGGCGTAAGTTCGCCGTACAAGCAGACATCGAATGCCACCGTAACGCAGACAAAGTCCCACCAGCTTTCTCCTCAAAGCCCATGATTTTCCGCCGCCGCGCGCCCCTCCGTATGCGGTATAACGGGCTCGCGATGCAAAAAACAATTTTTGCCGTTCGTTCGGCTTTCCTTTTACGTACAGCCGTTTTGTTTTTTTGTCTTTCATGCGCCGTCTCCAAGAATATCGTGTTCAAAAATCGGTTGCAACGGACCTTCCTCCGCATCTGCATCGCTTTTTTGTCCGTAACCTAACCGTTCTTTCAAATATGTGTTGAGAACCGTTGGGGAACGGGCGGAATTCAGCGCTTCGTCCTCCAGTACCGCGCAGATATAATCATATTGCAAAGGGAAAAGGTTGCGAAGCATGTCTGCGGCAGAAATTCCGCAATTCAGCATGGCACAAAATCCTGCCAATGTGGGCAGTCGGCGGCCCTCTTTTTTGGAGTCGCTTTCCGATTTCTGTTCTTCACAGCGTTTTAAATATTTTTTCAGCATGCGTGGAATACAGTTCTTTTCCGCCGCGCATATCAACGGATTGGCGTCTGTTTCCCGCATTTTGGTTCTTACACCAAATCAATCACCTCGCTTTCTGTTCTGTACGCCATTATTTTATCCGATTTTTTTGTGCCACACCATGCCGCTTTGTGCCATTTTGTGCCATCTTTATTTCAAGCAGTCAATGGCGGGAACCGTGAGATTCGGGAATATATGCAAGAGGACGTAGAACAGCAATGCGGTTAAAATACTTTGAAAAATCTTTGCCGTAAAATAGAGGCGAAAAGAAAAGCCTTTGCCATCGCATACTGAAAGCACCTGACAGTGAACCGAAAGTCCCGACCACCCGGCAGCAAAGGCACAGAGCAACGCGCCAAACGCCGTGTTATCCAAAGCCGCCGCCTGACTCATTCCTCCGGAAAGCTCAAAAAAGCAAAACAGAACGGCAGTTGCTTCCTGCTTGAGATGAAAAATGTTTAAAACCGTTCCGAGTGTGCCCAACAGTGCCGAAAAAAAGATAACATACGCACAAACCAAAAGCATACTGCCTGTTGCGGAACGAACGGATTGTGTAAACAAACGGGTGCCTCTTAACGGCGTTGCGGGCGAGCAGGGAAACGGTTCGAGAGCGCAACCGTTCCGGCTTTTGGATTTTTGTAATCGATTGAAAATGATGCCGGTCAGCAACGCCGCTATCAAAACCGCGGCATACAGAGCAATTCCAAAACCGCGGTTTTCCCAAAGAGAAACGCCGACCGCGCTAATCAGAAAGGCAGAGGAAGGAACATTGGAAAAAGCCAGGGCGCGTTCCGCGTCCTGCTTGGAAATTTCGCCTCTTTCAAATGCCAAAACCAGACACTTTGCGCCAACCGGAAACCCGCACAGCCATCCCAAAAGTACGGCGCAACAGCCGGAAGCCGGTAATCCGAAAAGGTACCGTAAGGGCTTTGTCATTCTGCCAAACAGGCTGTTCCCAAAGCCGCCGGAAACAATCAACTCGGAAAGCACCATAAACGGAAACAGGGACGGAATCACCGTCTTGGCACACAAAAGCATGCCGCGACTGATATATTCAATTGCAATTTCGGAGTTTTTTAAAATTAAGAGCAGGCAAAACACGGCGAATAATCCAACCGAGACCTGCCCAAAGCCCGGCGAAGACAACCGCCTTTTTTGTTTTTCGGACGCGGTGCAAACAGTCATTCTCAACCTTCCTTTTGCATAAATATAAAAATGAACCTGTTGCAATTTACGCGAGCAGCGCTTGTTTTATGCGGCTCTTTGCAATGATTTAAGATGGATAAAAGGAGATTTACAAATGCCGAAAAGCGAAAAAGAGGGCGTCATAAAGCATTTTTTTGCACGTTACGGAGAAGGAACACTGCAATGCGCAAAGGAATTGATTGTTATGCACGGTCAAAAAGAGGTTACGGTATACGGTTGTCGCAGGATTTTGTTGTATTCCACGCAGGAAATCCGTTTGTTGGCAGGCAAAAGAATTTTATCGGTCACGGGAAAAAATCTTTTTTGCAGTTGCTTTTCGGCGGGAAGCGTTACGGTGGAAGGGAAGGTGCAGAGCGTTTGTTATCTGTGCGAAAATGCGGAGGGAAACGTCCGAACAACTTGTAAATGAAAACGGAAAGGACAGTGGCGGATATGAACGCGATTCTTTTTTTTACGGGATACCGAAAGGTTTTGGTCAAGCCCGAATACGGGGCTGCACTTTTGGATATTTGCCTGCGTTACAGTATTGCTTATGCGAATTTTGCATGCAATACAGAGGGTGAAATCTCTTTTTTGGTATCGGCATATACCGCAAAAAAATTACGGCGGCTGTGTGAAGAGGAGGGGATAAAAGCCGTTTTTTCTCACATGAAAGGGATTCCTTCCTTTTTTTGGCGCTATCGCCGCCGTGTCGGCTTGGCTGTGGGAATGCTTTTTGCCATTGCCATGCTGTTTTTTTCAAGCCGCTTTGTTTGGGACATCCGTGTGACGGGCAATACGGATATGACCGAAACGCAGGTTCGGGAGGAATTGCGTGCCTGCGGATTCGGAATCGGCAGCTACATTCCGAATTTTCATGCAAGCGAGTTGGAAAATCGCGTGTTGCTTGCTTCCGACCGTATTGCATGGATTTCCGTTTATTTGGACGGAACGGTTGCAACCGTGCAGATTATCGAGCGTGTGGAAGCACCGCCGGAAGAGGATCTTTCGCACCCTGCCAATTTAATTGCTGCCTGCGATGGGCAAATTGAAACGCTGGAGCTGTATCGCGGAAATTGTATCGTAAAAAAAGGGCAGGCTGTCAAAAAAGGGGAACTTTTGGTCAGCGGAGTTTATGACAGCAACACGGTTGGCTATCGCTATACGCGCGCTGCCGGTCACGTGTTTGCACGTACCGAAAGAAACTTTACGGTTGAAATTCCGCTTTCCGTTGAAGAAAAGTCCTATCAAAGTGAGAAATGTACCGAAATTATTCTGAATTTTTTCGATTTTTCGATAAAAATTTTTAAAAATACTGGAAATACGGATATGACATGTGATATAATAAAAGAGGAAAAGGGGCTGGAGCTTTTTGGAATTCATGCATTGCCGATTTGTTTTACGGTAACCAAACAGCTTGCCTATACGCAAGTTCCCGTTACACGTACGCATGAGCAGGCAATTGAATTGGCATATTTGCAATTGAATCGGGAGATGGCAAGCCTTTCCAACGATGTTCAACTGCTTTCCAAAACCGTTTCCACCCAAATTACGCCAACCTCTCTGATTTTGGAATGTACCCTGTCTTGTATCGAGGATATCGCAGTACAGACCGAATTCGATTTTTCAGAACAACCATGAAAGGGCACATATGAACCGCAAAGTCGTTAAAATTGAGCAAGCCGATGACACGGCAAAAATATTCGGTAATTTTGATTGTAATATACGCTTAATCGAAGAGCAGTTTTCGGTTTCTGTTCGCAACCGCGAAAGCGAGAGCGGCAATTCCATTCTGATTGAGGGAGAATCCGAGAGTCAGGTCGCCTCTGCCGCGCAATGCATTGCATATTTGCAAGAGCTCTGCTCCAAAACCGATATCGTTTCCGAGCAGGCCGTACAGTACGCCATAGATATGATTCGGTCCGGAGAAGGGCTTGTTCTTGAAAAATTGGGAGACGAATGTATTTGTGTAACAACGCGCGGAAAACCCATCAAGGCAAAAACCGTTGGACAGCAGCAGTATGTGGAACGCATTCGCAAAAACACCGTTGTGTTCGGTGTGGGGCCGGCAGGTACCGGAAAAACCTTTTTGGCGGTGGCAATGGCGGTACGTGCCTTGCGTGAAAAGCAGGTCACACGCATTATTCTCACGCGTCCTGCAATCGAGGCAGGAGAAAAGCTCGGCTTTTTGCCGGGGGATTTGCAAAGCAAAATTGATCCCTATCTTCGCCCGCTTTACGATGCGCTCTATGAAATGATGGGAGCGGAGAATTACCAAAAGCTGGTGGAACGGGGCATCATTGAAATTGCACCGCTTGCCTATATGCGCGGGCGGACATTGGACGATTCCTTTATCATCCTCGACGAGGCACAGAACGCGACACCCGA
>CAYYCU010000037.1:0-11822 GCA_964470415.1 uncultured Ruminococcus sp. | reverse complement strand
GCACCGCAGTTCACACATGCCGATGCCGGTGCGCCGCGCTGAACCGGCGACATGGAGACGGTATAATCAAGCAGTGCCCGTTTTTTGTTTTTATGCAGCAGGTAATTGTTGTAAACATAGGCGAAGATATAGCCGATCGCCACGTTGTGCGGACACGGAATGCACTGGTAACAGCCGGTGCAGTCGATGTGCCCCGGAGCCTCCCGGAACGCCCTGATTGCCGCGCCGAGCGCTTTGCGCTCATCGGGCGTGAGCATGTTCGGCTTCGCTTTCGACGCATACCGCAGGTTGGCTTCGACGTCTGCCATTGACCCCATGCCGCTGACCGCCACGCTGACTTCGGGGATGTCCCACAGATAATCAAGCGCCCATTCCGTATCCGGCTTCATTACCCCGGTCGAGCGCAGGGCTTCACGCATTGACGGCGGAAGATTTGCCAGGAATCCGGTGCGGACCGGCTTCATCACGGCGAGTCCCATGCCGTTTGCGGCGGCGTATTTCGGGCCGAGACATCCCGCCTCATACTCATAGTCGAGATAATTATGCTGAATCAGGCAGAAGTCCCAGGGCGCGGATTCGACTGCCTCCTTGAAAAGCTGGAGCCGGTCATGGAACGAGAAACCTGCGAAGCGGATTTTTCCCTGTTCCTTGAGCTTCATGATTCTGTCGATAAGTTTGAATGGAATTACCTTTTCCTTCCACCCCCGGTGCATAATCATGTGAATGTGATAGAAATCAATGACGTCGGTGCCGATCGCACGGCGCGACTCGTCGAAAAATTTTTCGAAGTCCTCCGGTTTTTCCATAATCCACCACGGCGACTTGGAGGTGACGTAAACCCGGTCGCGCCACTTCCCTTTCAGCGCTTTTCCCGCAACGGCTTCGCTTTGCCCTCCGAGATAGACGCGCCCGGTGTCGATATAGTTCACGCCGCCTTCAATGGCGCGGTGGATCATGGCGATGCTCTGGTCGAAGTCCACGGTCTTGCCATCCGCAAGCATCGGCAGCCGCAGGAGCCCGAAGCCGAGGGCGGAAACGTTCACTCCGGTGCGTCCCATCGGGCGATATTGCATTTCCGACTTGAAGTTCAGGATCGGTCTTTCCGGTTTTACGGCGGATGTTTCCGCCGCCTTCAGAATGGAGTCTTTGCCGAGCATTGCTCCTGCAGCAGTCATCAGCGCCGCCGATTTCAGAAATTCGCGCCTGTTCATAGAAATGTCTCCTTGTTTTTATTTAAACCGATCAGATGCGCGGGATTGCTTCTTACCATCAGGTCGATGCTTTTCTGTGGAATTCCGGCATTGAGAAGTTCGCGGATACATGTCCGCATTCCCTGAATCGGATGCGGCATTCCGACTTGTCCGAGATCGGTGGTAATGAAACTGCGTTCCGGGTTGATCTTTGCAAAAGCGGAGAACTCGTCGCTACCCATTCGGACAAAGTCCGGCAGACCGGTTCCCGGTCCCCAGTAGTTGGTGATGCAACTGTATTCGATCCATGCTCCGAGATCAATCGCGCGCCGGATCTGATCGTGGGTCATCTTCCAGATGCCGGAATTGGCATGGGTGATGACGAATTTCTTCAACCCGATTTCCTTTGCTTTGGCGGCAAGCACAAGACTCTCCTCCGGCGCAGAGTGTCCGGAAGCCAGAATGATGTCCGCTTCGGAACAGATTTCCATGACTCGCGCCACTTCCGGAAGGACTCTGCCCTTTTCATCCAGGACGGGAATTCCTTTGCGGGAAAGCCGGAAGGTCCGGCACTGATAGTCCGATGCCTGTGTCGGCAGCCAGATACAGCGGCAGAAATTGCCGGTGGTTTTGACCGCCTGTTCCGCGGCGTAGACATTGACTCTGTCGCCGCAGCAGAAGTTCATGCAGAAACTGCCGAAAACCTTGAAATCCGGCAGGACTTCCCGGATCAGAAACACCCGGTCGTGACAGCTCCAGTCGTTGGATTTGAACAGAACCGAACGATAGCCGGCTTTCCTGCAGTCCCGTGCGAAAGAAAGTTCGTCAATCAGGCGCGCCCTGGTGTCGGGCGCCGCGTGAATATGGATGTCACAGACTCCTTTCAGCAACGGATCGGAAGTGATTTCTGCTTCTTTTTTCATTTGCATTGTTGTCTCCGCGCAAGCGGATATGCCGCCGGACAGCATTGCGCCTCCGACCGCCGTTCCGGCAAGCTTGATGAAATCGCGTCGGTTCATAAGTATCCCCTTTATCTCTGGACTTTGGCTTCCTGTTCCGCATTGTAGCGGCTTCCAGTAACCGGAACCGCCGCAACGGCGTTTTCCAGCATCTTCATCTCTGCGGGCGTAAAACGGATGTCGATTGACCGCAGGTTTTCTTCGAGATGAGAAAGTTTTGTCGTGCCGGGAATGGGCGCAATCCACGGCTCTCTGTTCAGCAGCCATGCCAGCGCAACCTGTGCGGCTGTGATCCCGCGTGTCCGCCCGAAAGCATGCAGGACTTCCACAATCCGCATGTTTGCCCGGATCGCCGCCGGCGTGAAACGCGGAAGCGTCTGGCGGTTGTCGTTGTCCGGATCGAACCGGGTGTATTCGTTGATGTCGCCGCCGAGGAAACCGCGATTGATCGGGCTGTAAGGCACGAATCCGATGCCGAGTTCGCGGCAGACGTCGAGTACGCCGTTTGTCTCCACATCGCGGTGCATCAGGTGATATTCGCTTTGAATTGCGGTCAGCGGGCAGACCGCATGAGCTTTGCGGATGGTTGCCGCGCTTACCTCGCACATGCCCCAGCGCAGAACCTTGCCTTCCCGAATCAGTTCTCCGATCGTTCCGGCGACATCCTCGACGGGTACATTCCGGTCGAACCGGTGCTGGTAGAACAGCGGGATTGCATCAAGGCGCAGACGTTTCAACGATTCCTCGCAGTAGCGGCGGATGGTTGCCGGACGACTGTCCTGCCGTCCGGTTCCTTTTCCGTTGACGACTTCATGTCCGAATTTGGTTGTTACGCTGATTCTGTCTTTGAAACGGGACAACGCTTCGCCTGCCAGAAGTTCATTCGTGAGCGGTCCGTAGATGATGGCGGTGTCGAAAAGCGTTACGCCGCGTTCCACCGCCTCGTGAAGCAGACGGATGCACTGCTTTCTGTCCGGGTGGCTGCTGCGGTTGTAGGTCATGCCCATTACGCCGAATCCAAGCGCCGACACCTGAAAAGCTGCCTTGCCTGTTCCCAGTGTGCGGACCGGCAGTTTGGACGAGCCGTTTCCTCCATTTGCTGTTGAATTTTTCGCTTCCGGATGTTTTGCTGCTCCGGCGGCAAATACGGAAGGCAGACTCAGCGCGGCGCCGAGCACTGCGGTCGATTTCAGGAATTCACGTCGGTTCATCGTGTTTTTTCCTCCAATGGGATGGTGTATGATTTCACTTGTTTCCTCGCCGGACCGGAATGTGGACAGTCACGTCCGTCCAGTCCTTTTTCATGCAGATACTTTTCAAGCAGGTCTGCAATTTCGAGATTGTTCAGATCCGCAAATGCCGCATGTGTATTGCCTTTGATTCCCAGTTCGGGCAGGGAGAGCACCCGGACATCGCCGCCGCGTTTCCCGAGGGCTTCGGCAAACTGTTTTGCCCGTATGCGGGAGAGCCGCCAGATATTCACATTGAAAATCGTGCTCGGCTCGGTAGCGATATTGTCGCCGTAAATAATCAGGATCGGCATTTTTGCGAGTTTCCGGAATTCTTCTTCCGGCACCCGGATCGGCTGCATGTTACGCCCGGCGTCCTCGGTTCCGGCGGGCGGATCGAACACCTTTTCCCCCTCCGGCAGCACGATGTGCCCCGGTTCAAAGGCGACGATCGCCTTCAACGACTCCGGAGCTGCCATCCCGCTGAACCAGCCGTATTTTCCGCTGTTGGAGTGAGTGATCAGTACCGCGGGACCGGTCTGTTTGAGCAGTTCCGCCATTGTGTTTCCCATGAAACGGTAATATTCAAAGGTACGCGGTTCCGTGCCGGTGTCGGGTGTCTGCTGGCGGAAAAACTGGTCAACGGATGCCGGATCACATGGAAATTGTACGCCGGAATGAAAATACGGTGCTTTCGGCGGGTCCCAGATTCCATTACGGAAAGCGTTCCATGCGGAACTTTCCCGCATGGTGGTCGGAATCTCATTGATGATTTTTGTTTCCAGAGTCCGTCCGGCGCGTCCCCGGCGCGGCTGGTCAATGATGTAAACCGGCCAGTCGCGTCGCGGCAGGATCGCCATGAAACCCTCGCGCCCGTCCGGCGTGGACTCGTAGCTGCGCCCGGATTGCCCGATACCGTGCCACATGATTAATGGATAGTTGCGCGATTTCGCCGGGATGAAATACTGCGCATAGCCGTGATCGCCGTGAAAGGTCTCTCCATTCGGCAGAGTCGTTACCGTTCCGCCGAAATAAAGACTGCCCATGGTTTTGAGCACAATCGGCTTCGTCTCTGCATTGCTTTCCGCGGCAGAAAGCCGGGCAAACAGGCAGAGTGCCGCACCGAGAACGACATGAAAAGTGCAGAGTGCCGGTTTCATACGTTTTTCGACTCCGTTTTCTTATCTTCGTTTTCAGCGGATTGTTCCGCCGCATCCATCAGCTCCTGGCTTTCCGCCGTCAAAGCGTTTTTTGCTTTCTTGAACTCATACGAGGCGCGTCCCATCGCGCGGGCAAGTTCCGGGATGCGTTTTGCTCCGAAAATGAGCAGGATAAACAAGGCGATTAAAAGAATTTCCGTAAATCCGAGCGACATATCATGCCTCCAATCATTTTCTTTTACTGGAATCAGACGGTTTTACCGAGGCGGTATGCCTGTTCCGGGAATTTTGTATGGTTGATTGCGCCGACCGGCCAGACTCCGGGGGCGATGACCTGCCCGGCATCGGTCCAGCCGAGATAGTCCAGCAATACCTCGTAATGACTGATGATCGCGTTTTCCTTCTTTTTGGAGTTGTCCGCATAGGTCATCATCAAAACCGCTTTTTTCGGGACATGAATCTGCCCGTTGATCGCATAAAAGCGGTCGATCACCGCCTTGATCTGTGCCGAAATGCCGAAGTAGTACATCGGCGTTGCAAAGGCGACCAGGCCCGCGTCGGCGATGTGTCTGCGGACGAATTCAAAATCATCCTTGAAGACACATGGGCCGTTCATGCCGCAGCGGTTGCAGGCGATACAGGGATGAACCTCCTTGAACGCCGCATCGAAGCGGACGACTTCGTGCCCGGACTCCTTTGCGCCTTTGATGAAATATTCCGCGAGGGTGTTGGAATTGCCGTTTTTCCGGGGACTGCCCGTAATGACCAGTATTTTCATCTTTCCGTTTTTTCCTCCGTGTTTTGAGTTGCCCGTGACACCGAAACCCGTCAGGGCGCCGCCGAGAAATGCGCTTCCGGCGGCTGCCGCCGTTACCGTCAGAGATGTTTTGAGAAATTCGCGCCGGTTCATATTGTCACTTCATTTTCATTTCCGGGATCAGCGGCGTCTGGTCCAGCAGCTCCAGCTTCCGGACCATCTCCAGTGTTCCCTGTTTATATTTTTGAAAGTGCGGAGTTTTGATATGATGCTCGTAGGCGTTGCGATCCGCGTAAATCTCCAGAATGGTGATCCGCTCCGGGTGCGCCTTGTCCTGCATGGAATACATCATCAGGACGCCCGGTTCCTTTTCCATGGACTGTCTTCCGCATTCTGCCGCAAATACAAGATACTCGGGAAGACGTTCCGGCTCAACAGTGATTTTGGACAGACGTACAATACTTTTCGACGTCACCGTATTCATGCAGGTTTCTTTCATATTGTTTTTCTCTTTTATGGTAGAAAGATCGCCAATTTCCTGTGCTGCCGCTGGCAGCAGTATCGCCACTGCCGGCAGCAGGAACCATGTTACTGGAAAAAATTTCATTCCCTTGTCTCCAGATTATTTTCCGGAAGCTGCGCCATTTCAAAGGATGATTTTATCCCCATGCGATTTAGGCATGGAAATGACAAGAAATTCTATATCGGAATCTGTATCATTGGTCATCTGATGTGCTTCCATCGGATTGATCTCAATTCCCTCGCTCTCCTTCAAGATTTCTTCTCCCCCGGGGAAATGCATGACAGCCTGCCCGGACAAAATGTAAAAGAATTGCCTTGCTTTACTGTGATAATGCATGTCCTCGGCAGTATGCGGAGGCATCTTTTCTGCGATGATGCTTAAATCGTCATGTGCCACAAAATGCCAACCATCACATACTTCTTTCCAGTTGTAATGTTCCGCATTTTCTCTCTTTATTTTTCTCATATGCTTTTCCTTTCGCTAGAAACCTGTGCTCCGGAATTTTCATGACATTGCGTTTCATGGGGCAGTCAGGCATAATTGCATCCTTGCAAACAGAGTACCCGGCATTGCAAACCCCAGGGTGTCCAACCATTCCGGAGCTTCCTCTCTGTCTTCCCTTTTACTTGCCGGTGGTTGCCGCCTTGTAATCGGCGTCGCTGACCGGTTCGAGCCAGGTGTTCTTGTTGGTTTTCGGATTGCATTCGATCGCCAGATGCGAGAACCAGCTGTCGGGAGCGGCACCGTGCCAGTGATCGACATTCGGCGGAATTTCCACCACATCGCCGGGAAGCAGCTTCCGCGCCGCTTTGCCGCGTTCCTGATAGTAACCGACTCCGCCGACCGCGATCAGCATCTGCCCTCCGGTATGGCTGTGCCAGTTATTGCGGCATCCCGGCTCGAATGTGACATTGGCAACCGGGACGTTCAGGCGGTCGTCTTTCGTCAAACGGGCAAGGTAGGATTTGCCGCTGAAGTATTTTGCATATGCCGTGTTCTCGCCGCCGCGCGGGAAAGCGCTGACGGTGTTGCTTTTGACCGTTTCCAGAATTTGCGCCGCCTGCGCATCGGTGACACCGTTGTGCTTGCCGATTCTGATATGAGAGTTCAGCTGGCTTTCGGTTCCCTCCATTGCGGCAAGCGCGGCAATCGTGGCGATTTCGCGGGTTCTCCAGTCGAGATTGTCGCGTCCGAAAATGTCACCGAACAAGTGCGCCTTGAGGTATTCGTCGATTGCCGGGGCAAACTCAAAGAGCGCTCCCTTGACCGGTGCGCCGCAGAGTTTCGTCTGGTTGGCTGTGCCGAAGTCGATGCTTTTTCCCGCCGGAAGCGGGCCGGGGAGTTTTCCCTGTGCATCCCTGATGCCTTTTGCCTCGCGTTCCTTGACCAGCGCCATGAAGTTGCCGAGCGCGTTCAGGCTGCGGGGAAAGCCGCAGTAGGCATAGAGCTGAGTCAAGACTTCCTTGATTTCGTTTATGGTCAATCCCGCGTCGAGCCCCTCCGCCAGCGCTGTTTTCAGATTCGGCATGTCGCCGCGCGCAGTATACATGCCGATGTTGACGATTTTCTGTTCTTTTGTATTCAATGCACTCATTTTATCGTTTGCCTCCGTATCGTTGAAAATGCAGAAGAAAGAGAGAAGAAGTCCGTACAATATGGCCTTTTTCATATCCCACCTCATTTCTTGACGGTTACGACTTCATTGACCCAGTTTGCTATGGCGTCGCTGGAGCGTCTGACGCTTCCGCCGGAAAAGACTCCGGCTTTCGGCAGATTGGAACCGCTGCAGAGCTTGCGGACGTCGCGTTCACAATTCTGCACGCCGCCTCCACCGTGGGTGAAGAACGGAATCACGGTTTTGCCCTTGAGATCGTAAGAAGTCAGAAATGTCGCCACCGGCGGCGCCATCGTTCCCCACCAGTTCGGACTGCCGATGAAGATCACGTCGTATTTCTTCATATCATCGACTTTTGTGGAGAGTTCCGGTTTGAATCCGGAGCGGCACTCTTTCTTCGCCTGATCGACGCACGCCTGGTAGTCTGCCGGATACGCTTTTGCCGGTTTGATTTCAAAGAGTGTCCCGCCGGTGATCTTCTGAATCTGTTCCGCCGCCGCGCGGGTGTTGCCGCTCCAGGAATAATACGCGATCAACACTTTTGCCGGTTCCGCCGTCACTTTTGCCGCCGGTGTTCCGTTTTCCGCCGAGCATCCGCAGGCTCCGAAAATTGATGCCGCCATTGCCAGTGCCATTGTTCTTTTTTTCATCGTTCATTCCTCCTTTTTTAAGGTTTTTCTGATTCATTTACCGTTCTCTATGATTCAAGATAACAGTTAGAGTAACTGTAAGTCAATCCTTTTTCTGAAAAAATCTGCCATTATTTTTTTGCCATGCGTTTTTCTGCTTTCCGCCGGCAGTTTTCATTATCCGGTTTCATGGTGTAAATCAGGTAATCGAGACAATCGATCTTCGCCTGATTTTCATGAACTTTACGAAGCAGGGAATTTTTCCTGCGCAAGAGCAGCCGGAGCTGCTGCTGTATTTTTCCTTCATTTTGCAGTTGGAAAAACTGTTCCACCGTCTGTGCATCACATCCCGCATCTTTCAGGTTGCGAAGAAGCGGAATGTCTTTTTCCTGAAGTGTATCCAATCGGCACCTCCTTGTTTTTCTGATGTCATTTTCATTTCCGTTTTTCAATTTATCGTAATTTGTGAAAATAGCAAATACTTATTTTCTATCATAGATAATGCTTGAAAAGCATCATTGCGCCATTATGTTAAGAATTGGAACAGGACAAGGAGGCTTATTCATGGAACTCAGGGTATTGCGTTATTTTCTGGCGGTCGCCCGCGAAGGCAGTGTCGTCAAAGCCGCACGTTTTCTGCATGTGACCCAGCCGACGCTTTCGCGTCAGTTGTGCGATCTGGAGGAGGAGCTGGGGCAGAAACTTTTCGACCGGAGCGGTCATAGAATGTCACTGACCCGGGAAGGAATGTTCCTGCGCAAACGCGCGGAGGAAATCCTGGAGATGGTCAACAAGACCGAGACGGAATTCAACTCCATGGGTGAAGTTGTTTCCGGTGATGTTTATATCGGCGGCGGAGAGTCGGAGGCGATGAAGCTGGTTGCCGACACTATTTGTGAGCTGCACGGGGATTATCCTGACATCCGCTATCATTTGTATACCGGCGTTGCGGGAGATGTCATGGAACGTCTTGACAACGGACTGCTTGATTTCGGCGTTCTTCTTCAGCCGGTAGACATTGCCAGATACGACAGCATCAACCTGCCGGCCAGAGACAGATGGGGCGTACTGATGCGCCGGGATAATCCGTTGGCGAAAAAGAAGTCCGTCACACCGGAAGATCTGCTGCATCTTCCTCTGATCTGTTCCCGCTATGCTGTCCGCAGCAAATATGTCCGGAACCCTTGCGCCGAATGGTTCGGTGGGAAATTTGAGAAATTGAATGTAACGGCGGTTCACAACCTGATCTTCAACGCCTCTCTTCTGGTGGAAAGGGGACTCGGTTGCGCTTTGACGCTGGATTTCGGGAATATTGCGCGTGACAGGTTATGTTTCCGCCCGCTGAATCCGGTACTGGAATCCCGTTCCAGCGTCGTATGGAAAAAATATCAGGTGTTTTCTTCCGCCGCAAAACTTTTTCAGGAGAGGCTTCTGGAGAAATTCGCCGGGACAGATGCCGAGGGATGATTTCCGGTTCTGTTTATGTCGCTCTGAAGCGGAAACGGCTCCGGCTTGGGATTCGTTCCCGCTTCGTTGCCCTACCGTGTGTTTTCCAGATAGGCGTTCATCCGTTCATCAACGGCCCATTGGAAGTCTCTGGGACAGCGGGCGATCTCTTTTTTCAATCCGTCATAAAGAGGGGACAGCTCAGCCTGCTTCATTCCCGTTGCCGCAAGGACTTTTGAATTGTCGATGATCCGGTCGAAGAGCCGGTCATATTCCAGCTGCCATCTTATTCCGGGATAGCATTGGTGCGGGTCAAGGATGCGGATGTAATCCTCTTTGTCCACCCATACCGTTTCGAGTCCGCAGATGTCGTTGTAATACCCGGCGATTTCCCCCCATGTATGATGCTCGGCTGTGGACACGGTAAAGATTTCACCGCGCGCTTTCTCATTGAACAGGAGCCCTGCAATCATTTGCGCGACATCTCCCGCCCAGCTCATGGTCGCCTGAACACTTTTTGCCTGTTCCGGAAGAATCGCCTTCCTGCCGGCGAAAGCCCTGCCGACGGTATTTGCGGCTTCCAGAGTCACCAGCTGGTAACGCATGAACGAATAAGTGATGGCGGGACGGATGATCGTCCAGTTGTTCCGGGGAAAGGAACGGATCACATTTTCACCGCGCGCTTTGTAAATGGAGTAATCGTCTGAATTGCGGAGCAGAAGATTGTCGGAGGAATCGATCAGCCGCGGCGAAGTTTCCCTGACGGGATGCTCCTTGTTGTCATAGACCCGGTAGCTTGAGAGATAAATATAATGATCTGTGTGTTCCGGGAGGAGAGGCAGAAAATAAGGGAGTTCGCCTGAGTTGTATATCATGAAATCGACGATGCCGTCATAACTGTTTGCGAGAAGCTGCGGCAAGACAGCTCTGTCCTTGGCATTCGCTTTGATATAATTGACATTCGGGATGTTGTCTGCTTTGTCGTCGATGGATACGCCATCGACCCGGTATCCCATTGCAGCGAGTCTGGGAACCAGATACTGCCCCATGGCGCCCGTGGCGCCGAGAACCAGGACTTTCCTGGATTGATTCATTCTGCACCTCCTGAGTTGTTGAATCTCCGGCTTACAGTCCGCTGTCTTTTCACGCTGTTCCGGAGCTTTCATCAAAAATATGATCCCGGCGCTCTTTTTTCAAATGATGCGGTTTTTCTTTTCGGAAAATGCTTATGCAAACCGGATTCCGTTTTCAGGAAAATGAGGAGGAACCATGCAAATGAGTCAAAAAGGCTCCCGATGAAGAAAACGGGAGCCTTCGCCGCGAACCGGATTCAGGATTCGCGGATCGCTTTTACGCACTTGACGAGAGCGGGGACCGGATTATCCGCATCGCCTTCATATTCGAGCGTGAGATATCCCTGATAATCCGTGGCGCGCAGATAGTCCAGATAAGCTTTCAAATCAAGATTTCCTGTTCCCACCACGACATCTTCAGGATGTCCGGCGCGGTCGAAAACAAAATCCTTGATGTGAGTTCCGTAAAGACGTTCACGGAATTTTCCGGCAATTGCCAGCGGGTCTTCCCCCGCGTCCAGCATCCAGGCGGTGTCAAGGCAGAACCCGATGTTGTCGCTGGAGCGGCGGAACAGTTCTTCCAGCGCCCAAACAGGTCCCAGCCTGTGTTTCCGCCCGTGATTGTGAATCGCGATTTTCTTTCCGTATTCCGCGCAGAGTTTTTCCACCATCTCCAGAGCATTCAGATCAAGATCGGCGCTGATGGCGGGGAAACCGGCAAGACAGGCGAATTCGAAGACTTTTCGCGCTTCCGCCTCATCCGTTGAAAAATAATGGACTCCGAAAGAGGTTACGGTGATGCCGTTGTCGCGGTACTGCTGCAATGTGCCGGCGGGTGAATGAACGTCAAGATGCACTCCGCAGAGTTCGATTTTGTCGACTCCGCATTTTCCGAGCGCCTCAATGACTTTTTCCGTTTCCTTGTAAGTATGGAAACACCAGCTTTGAATTCCCAGTTTTGAAGTGAACATGAAAAAACTCCTTTTTGGTTGTCCGGAAATTATAGAACGCCCTGCGTGTTTCCGCAACTCCTGTTTTGGAAAAAGAATACTCCATTGATATTTTTGTTGTTTGCCGGTTCAATGAAAAAGCTGGAGGGAAATGAAGTCAGCCTTGTTTTCCCATCTGCTGTAAGGGTCTTATTGCCTTGTCCCGAATTGCGGCAGACGCATCTCTCTGCCATCGCCGCAAAGAAAAAAGGAAAATTTTTTCGTTTGCCTATTGACAATTTCTTATTTTTT
>CAYYCU010000036.1:10026-11901 GCA_964470415.1 uncultured Ruminococcus sp. | reverse complement strand
TAAAAATGTAAAATAATTGTGAGCGTTTGATAGGGAGGTCGCCATGAGTAAGGTAAGCGTTTTGATTGCTACTTATAATGTTGAAAAACACATAGGCAATGCTCTGAACAGTGTAATCGGTCAAACTTTAAAGGATATTGAAATTATTGTGGTAGATGACGGAAGCACGGACGGCACGCTTCAAATTGCGGACCAATATGCCGCTTTGGACGCACGCATTCGTGTGCTCCGACACCAAACCAACAAGAGCTTGATGCAGGTTCGCAAAACGGGCATTGAAGCTGCAACCGGACAATATATCATGTTTTTGGATGCGGACGATTCCCTCTCCTTGGACGCATGTGAAAAAGCCTATTCGGCAATTACAGCAGAAGAGGTCGATATGCTGCAATTTGACAGCAACATTGTCTTCGGCAATTTAAAAGAAGAAAACGAAGCAATTGAGAGTTCGTGGCAGGAGGCGATGAAGCCGATTCCGCATAAAATGATTTCGGTTTCTTTCGGCGGTTTGCTGACGGCAAAGGAAAATATTGTTTTTACCGTTTGGAATAAAATTTATAAGCGTACGCTTTGTCTGGAGGCCGTCAAGCATCTTCCCAATGAGTATGTCAATATGTCCGAAGATGTTATGATCAGCTTTTTGTTGCAATTTCATGCAAAATCTTACAGCTCCATTTCCGACAAAATTTACGACTATTCTTTTGGGAACGGGATGTCCACGGTAGACTGTATGAACCAAGCGCAATTGGAAGCGGCTGCGAAAAACGCATATATTTACCGTTATTTGAAATCGTGGGCGGTTGCGCAAAAGGCCGAAGAAGTGTGCAAAACGGCTTTGGACCGTGTATTTACCCAAGTATTTTTTGATATTTGTTACCGGTTCTTTTACAAAACCACGCCAAAGCAAAAAAAGCAATTGATAGAAAATACGCTTCGGTATTGTGAAACAGAGGATATTGTCTTTGCTTTTTCGCAATATATGTACGACAACCATGTTACCAATCTCAAGTGTGCGGAAGAGCTTTCCAAACTGGATTTGTTTGCGGCGCAAAAAAAATCGGTGAAAACCGTTGGCGTTTTTTATTTCAGAATGTTCAACGGCGGTGTTGAAAATGTGATCAGTTCGCTTTCGGATCTTTGGGTAAACGGCGGATACCGGGTTGTTTTGTTTACCGATAAAGAACCGAACGAAAACGACTATTATATCAATCCGGCAGTCAAGCGTGTGGTGCTTCCGGAATTGAACGATGCGCTTCCCAAAGTACAAAAAAGAAGAATTACGGAGTTCAGAAAAGCGCTGATTGAAAATCAAGTGGATGTGATGGTTTACAATGCATGGGTAAATCCCGGAATTGTTCTGGACGAGATGATTGTAAAAAGCTGTGGGATTCCGTTTATTGTCCATACGCACAATCTTTTCTGCTGTGAAACCGATAGCGGAAACGCAACGGTATCGCATTTGTATTCTTCTCTGAACCGCGCGTATGCCATGGCGGATTCTGTCATTACGCTGACGGATGTGGATACCGCCTGGTGGAAAGCATTGGGATTCCGCACGTTTAAGACGCGGAATCCGATTCAGCTTCCGTTTTCTGTCGAGCCGTCCGCATTGAGCGGAAAAAACGTGTTGCTGGTTGCGCGTATCGGCTGGGAAAAGAACATTATTGATGCCTTGAAGATTATGCAGGAGGTTCATAAAAAGATTCCCGATGCAACCTTGACCGTCCTCGGAAAAGGCGATGACCTCAACTATGTCAATCGGGTGAACGATTATATTGCCGAGCATAATATGGAGCGCTATATTACAATGGCGGGTTTTGATACCAATGTACTGCCTTATTATCAAAAATCCGATATTTTGCTTTCCACCGCAAA
>CAYYCU010000036.1:7848-9926 GCA_964470415.1 uncultured Ruminococcus sp. | reverse complement strand
TGATACAGCCGGCTGCCGCCGATGTAAGTTGGTATGAGGAGCAATGCAAGGTTCTTTCCAATGCGTTGGGCGGAATCAGCCGATCCGAGAGTTACCGTCTCGGCCTTTTCCTGACTGCTGTTCCGAGAAAAATCAAAAGTTGGATTTTCAAATTAAAAATCAAAAAATAGCACCAAAAATCCCCGTTTCGCTTTTTACAGAGCCAACGGGGGTTGTGCTTTTCGGTGCGAAAGCACGCAAAATTTCGGCAGAGAAGAGAATGTTGCTTTTGATTCTTTTTTTCTCCGTTTCGGCATAACATATTTTAGTTGCAAATATTTGCTTGATAGCATGGTTTTATAAAAAGGAGATGTCCGTGGAGCAGGGATGTATGCAATGTCCGCGCCGATGCGGCGCGGTTAGAAAAGACGGAAATTTAGGTTTTTGCGGTGTGCCGTGGGAGTTTCGGATTGCACGGGTAGCCGAACACTTTTGGGAGGAGCCTTCCATCAGCGGAAAGAGGGGCTCCGGTACGATTTTTTTTGCCGGTTGCAATTTGCGTTGCGTGTACTGTCAAAACCGTGAAGTCAGCCGCGCCTTGCTCGGCCGCACCGTAACGGCCGATGCGCTTGCCGCCCTCATGTTTCGTTTGCGTGATGAAGGCGCGCATAATATCAATTTGGTGACACCGACGCATTATGCAATTCAACTTGCCGCGGTGTTGGAGCGTGTAAAGCCTCGGCTCGGCATTCCCGTTGTTTACAATTGCGGCGGGTACGAAAGCGCGGAGACCTTGCGCGTTCTCAACGGGCTGGTGGATATTTATTTGCCCGATTTCAAGTATTTTTCCGAAGAGCTTGCCGCCGCGTATTCCGGAGCGGCAGACTATTTTTCGGTTGCGCGGGAGGCACTGCGGGAAATGCTTTTGCAAACGGGCAAGCCGCAATCGGACGAAGCGGGTATACTGCAGCGCGGAACGGTGGTCAGACATTTGGTTTTGCCGGGGCAACGCCGCGATTCGATTGCACTTTTGCAGGCGTTGGCAAAAGAATTCGGAACCGACCGATTCTTGCTCTCTCTCATGAGTCAATATACGCCGGAGTTCGCGGCGGACTGTCCCGACCGAGCGCTTCACAGACGGGTAACGAGCTTTGAATATGACACCGTGTGTAAGGAAGCGGAGCGACTGGGCTTTGACGGATATTTTCAAACGCGGGCTTCCGCAAACGTCTGTTATACACCCGATTTTCACGAAGATACCTTTTGATTTTTCCGCAAAAAGGAGACAGTATGCGTTTTTTTGCTTTGCTTTTGCTGGCTGTCGGTGTTTCGATGGACGCATTTTCGGTTTCGGTTTGTAAGGGGCTTGCCGCCAAACGGGTGTACGCGGAGCACATTCTGTTGGCAGGTATTTGGTTTGGCGGATTTCAAATGCTGATGCCGATGATTGGGTACCTGTTGGCAAGCGCTTTTGGGAAATATATCAATATCTATGCACATTGGATTGCATTTTTGCTTCTTTCTTTTTTGGGCGGCAAGATGATTGTCGGCGCATTACGGCAAGCGGAACCGCAATCCAATGCTTCTTTTTCCATACGCGAGATGTTTCCGCTGGCGATAGCGACCAGCGTGGACGCATTGGCTGTTGGGGTATCCTTGTTGGTTTTGCCGCAAAAGCAGGTGTTGTTGGCGGTTACCTTAATCGGTGCCACGACCTTTTGCTTTTCCGCTGTCGGTGTGAAGTTGGGGAGCGTTTTTGGTGCAAAATATCAAAATCGCGCTACCCTTACAGGCGGCGCGATTTTGATTTTGGTCGGTATTTTTACCTTGTTGGAGCATGCCGATATCTTTTAAGGTGCTCCTGCATGCCGGGAGAAAATGCTTATGCGGCGCGCTTCAGTCCGAACTTTCAATCAGCCAAACGCCGCCGCGGCGGACATCAATAAAGGCACAGTTTCCCGTGATTTCATTGGAAACGGCATATTGATTTCTTCTGGAAAGCCGTGCGTTTTTAAGCGGATATTTACAGCCCTCCACGGTGACGCCTTTGACCAGCGGATCGGCGGCAATCAGAGAGAGATAACGAAAGCGGCTTTTCA
>CAYYCU010000036.1:4952-7748 GCA_964470415.1 uncultured Ruminococcus sp. | reverse complement strand
CCTTTGACCAGCGGATCGGCGGCAATCAGAGAGAGATAACGAAAGCGGCTTTTCAATATCAGCGCGCTGTCATTGCGCAAAAAACTTACGCGGTTTTTCCCGTTTGTAATCCGTGCACGAATTTTGCGTGCATTCAAATCTTCCAAAATGGCAACGGCGGACAGGGTATGGTCCAATCGTCCGTCTAATCCGCCGATTACGGTAATATCGGTACAGCCGCGCTCCAGTGCAACCCGTACGGCAAGCTGCGTATCGGTATCGTCTTTTTCGGCGGGGACGCGAATGCATTCAACCGTATCCGGCAAATCGGTTTCCTTCAAGGAATCAAAATCACCGAGCAAAAGATGCGGTGTTTGGTTGCATTTGCGTGCATTTTCCAATCCGATATCGGCGGCAATAATCAAGTCTCCTTCGGAGGGGGACTCGGTAATTCCCTCGGTCCAAACGGTGCCGCCGGTGTAAATAAAAGCTCTTTTCATGACGCTTATTTTATAATTTCTTTGAGAATCGGAATCAGATGAGATGCCACAACAGCATGTCCGTTGCGCATGGGGTGCAACGGTTCCGGGGGAACCCAACCGTTGGAATCAATAAAGTGCACGTGACAGCTGTTTTTTTGATTGTATTCCGCAATCATTTCCCCAAGCTCTGTGTGAAAAGCACCGCAAAAGGCGGAAAGCGCGATAACGGTGGCATGGGGATTGTAAGCGCGAATTTCATCCAAAAGCACCGCGTATTTTTCCAAATACAGTGCAACGGAGTTTCCGCGGTCGTTGGCACCGTGATTAATCAATACATAATCGGCCGGCTTGTGAGTAATGGGGGAACCGTCAAAATTGTAAAGGTATGCCTCGGTAGCGGGCGGAACCTTACCGCAACCGGATTTGGTAACGCCGACTGCGCCGTATCCCATGACAATCGGACGCAAATTGAGTGCTTCCGCAGTCCGCCATGCATAGGTGGTGCAGACATCGTCTTGAAACCGGCGGTTGTATTGGTCGATGTAGTCCGATGGCGTACCGCCTTTTGGAAAATCCATATCAATCAATACGCCTTCCGTAATGGAGTCGCCGACAAATTCAATTACGGGACGGCTGTCCTTTGGAATGGGAAGCGGCTTTTCCACCTGAAGTCCCATAAAAGAGACCTTGCCGGTAAGCGGTGCAAACCAACGGCGGTGTTGTTCACAGCCGCCTTTGTAGATGATGCGGCACACATGCTTGCCCTCGTTTTTTGCAATGATACGCAAATGGCTGTCAATGGGGGATTCAAACAAATCTCCGTTGTCAAGCTGCATCCAAAGATGCAGGTACGGAGTTTCATTATTGAAAATATCAAAATGCACAAGTGCCATTTTTCCTTCAAAGGCGAATTCAATATAGGCGCCCGTGGTTGTGGTAACGGCGGCTGTCGGATTGCTTGTGTCCCAACGTCCCGTCAGACGAATGCTTTCATGCGTGTAGGGAACGGTTATCATGATGTTTTCCTCTTTTGGTTTGTTTTTTATGATGACGGTTTTCTTTAATCGGCGAGCGCGGATTTATCGGCACTTGTCAATTTGTAAGAAATCCAATCCAATTGGTTGTAATAAATGCAGAGTGTGCCATAGGCATTCTGCTCGTAATGAATGTCGTTTACATAATAGCAGTCAATAAAAATTCCTGCGGTATCGTCCTCTACCGTAATGTTGTCAAACGTGTAACGGTAATAAGTATAGAGCGCAGTGGTTTCGCGGGCAGCGGTTCCCGTTGGGAAGAAGCGTTCAAAAACCAATTTGGTTTCATCATCGTTGTCATCCAGGTTATCGGGTGTCAAATCGGTTGTTTTGACCAATGAAATATCAAAATATTCTCCGTCTCGTGTAGGTGTTTCTTCCAGGTTGTAATCTTCCTTTAAATGGCGCAGGGTGCTGTTGTTATAGCGAAAAACAATTTGCACTTGATTTGCCTCCCGGATAAATACGCATTTCGGAATTCCGAAATATCCCGCATTGCTTTCGGCGCGCGTTACGCTGGAAAGGTCTTGATACTGCAATGTCAGGTCGGTACCGTATTGTGCATATGCGGCTTGCAGAGTTTCGTTTGCGGAGATTGTTTTGATGCTCTTCGGAATGGCGGCAGAAAAAAAGACACGCCACAAAATGGTGGCATTGACCGCGATAATCAGGAGCGTAAGCAATGCTTTTGCAATTCGCCCGATGATGCGTTGCTTATGAAAATTCGGCATGATTGTTTTATAATCCTTTCCGTATTTTGAGTCAAAGCCATGGAGAATGATGATAGCGGTTCCAAAATCAAATCCTGTGACAGTCCGGGGTATGCGGAATCAGTTTTCCGAGATGTGCTTCCAATGCAACGCCGTTGCGCAGGGGTGAATCAATTTGAGAGGAGGCGCGAATCACCTCACCCGTAAAGTCTGCCGCGGCATGACACGCCGCCGGAAAAGTCTTTCCCGCCAACAGTTCTCCCAACAAAACCGATGCAAAAAGGTCCCCGGTTCCCGGATATGAACCGCCTTCGTGCGGATTCCGTACGCAAAAAACGGTGCCGTCATCGTCTTTTCCGATATTGGCAAGTGTACCGTCCGCCAAAGGGATTCCCGTGATGACGATTTTTCCGCTGTTTTGTTCGGATAGCTTTTTCAATAATGCGCCCGCAAATTCCATTGCGCTCTGCTCGGAAAGTGTTTTTGTTTCCATATAATCGGTGTCGGTAAGGAAGCACGCCTCGGTCAAATTCGGCGTTAAAAGCTGTGCGCGGGTGCTTAAACAACGCATGCCGCGCATCAATTCGCTGT
>CAYYCU010000036.1:2834-4852 GCA_964470415.1 uncultured Ruminococcus sp. | reverse complement strand
GTTAAAAGCTGTGCGCGGGTGCTTAAACAACGCATGCCGCGCATCAATTCGCTGTTATAAGTAGAGTAGAGCACGCCATCATCTCCCATAACGGGATCAATTAAAATGAGCGGCTTTTGTCGGTTTTCATCTGGCGCGTTTCCGAAAAGGTCCAAAAAATGCGAGACGGTTTCAATCTGTTTTTCACTTCCGAGAAAGCCCGTGTAAATTGCGCGAAAGGTGACGCCGAGGCGCAAAAAATGCGCGGAGATTTCTTCCATATCGGCGGTTAAATCCCGAAAATACAGATTGTCAAAGCCGCCCGTATGGGTAGAAAGCAGTGCGGTGGGGACCGGGATTACCTGATAGCCCATAACCGAGAGCGTGGGCATGACCACGGTCAGGGCGCATCTGCCAAAGCAGGAAAGATCGTGTATTGCCGCAATGCGCGGCGGAGCGGGATGTTGCATAGGCGTTCCTTCTTTTTCAGCTTACCGCATCATGCGGCGTAAAGGGTGACGGGAAAAACCGCTGCGGTTTTTCCCGTAAAAATTAAATTTGGTTTTTCAGTCTGTCCAGTGCGTTTTGAAGAATGATTTGTGCGGAAAGCGTATCAATTACACTTTTTCGGCGCACTCCGCGGGTGTTGGTTTCGTTGAGATAGCGGGACGCCGACACGGTGGTCAAACGTTCGTCTATCATGACAATCGGAATGCCGTCCAGCTTTTGATGAAGCAAAGCTGCAAATTCACGGCAGCGTGCGGCGCGAAAGCCCTCGGTGCCGTCCATGTTTTTCGGCAATCCCACCACAACGGCGGCTACCCGTTGCTCACGGGCAATATCGGCGGTTTTATCGGCGGTTTTTTCAATGCCGCCGGGAGAGATGTAACCGATGCCCGATGCAAGAATACGGTGCATGTCCGAGACGGCAAGGCCTGTCCGTGTATCGCCGAAATCCACGCCGAGAATCCTGCCCGTTGTATTTGCCAAGTCAATTAACCGAGCTTCTGTCCAATCCATTCCAACAAATCCGTCCATACGGTTTCATGGTCAAGCTCATTGATAATTTCATGGCGCATATCGGGATAGAGCTTGAGCGTTACATCGTGCATTTCGGCAGCCAACAGCTTTTCTGCCACCTGTTGCAGACCTTTGCCGAAGTTGCCCACGGGATCCATGGTACCGCCCGTTACCAAAACGGGAAAATCTTTCGGCAGTGCCAAAGCCCACTCTTCACGGGAAATTTGCTCAATGAGTGTGAAGAGGTCGTGGTATCCGCGCAGGGTAAAATTAAAGTTACAGCGTATGTCGGCATTGTATTTTTCCACAACGGCGGTGTCACGGGTAAGCCATGCGTTGCGGTCGCAATTTTCTTCATAATGTTTGTTGTAGCCTGCGAATACGATTTTTTGCATGAGCTTGGAGCGATGATGTTCGCCGAGGAATGTCATGAGATGTGCGGTAACGGCTTTGCCGAATGCAGTGGGCATCTCATCGCCGCAGGTGCCGCAAAAGACCGCGCCCGCATAGGTGGAAGCATATTTTTCCGTGACTGCGCGAGCAATAAAGGAACCCATGCTGTGTCCGAGCAAAATAACGGGAAGGTCGGGATATTCCTGCTTCATTTTCAATGCAAGATTGTGTACGTCCTCAATTAAAGTTTCCGCTCCGCCGCCTTCCGCGGTAAAGCCGAGATCTTTTGTGGTTTTTGCGGTATAGCCGTGACCGAGATGATCATGACCGAATACCAAAATGCCTGCCTGTGCAAGATATTCCGCAAATTCGCGATAGCGCAAAAAGTATTCGCACATGCCATGGGAGATTTGCACCATACCGCGTGGATTTTCGGGAACCAGCTTGTATGCCGCAAGTGCGGTTTTTCCGTCATGGGAGGTTGTTGTAAAGCGTTGCATAAAGGAAATCCTGCCTTTCTTTTTTGCTTTTATTTTTAAATTTTAATTTTTCAGAACTTCAATTGCTTGAGCGAACGGAAATTCGCTTTCCTCGCGCGTTTTCAAATTTTTCAGCCGAACGGTACC
>CAYYCU010000036.1:0-2734 GCA_964470415.1 uncultured Ruminococcus sp. | reverse complement strand
ACGAGATTGTCGTATCTGCCGCCGCCGAACATGGCGCGGTTGTTTTCGGGCGCGTTGTCAAAGACTTCAAATACGGTACCGGTGTAGTAATCCAGCCCGCGGATGATGCCGAAATCGAACATGCAGTATTTGGCAAGTCCGGTTTTTTCCAGCATCCGAAACAGGCCGACCAGCTCGGAGGAACCGATTGAGTCGGGGCAAAGTGCGGTTGCCTCGTAAACGTTCATGGTATAAAGAGAGTCGATTTTTGCGATTTGTATATCGTTCAGTCCCAATTCATGCAGCTCTTTTTCGTATGCTTCGCGCGGAATTTTGTTTTTGCGGTCAATGACCTTGGATACTTTGCGGCTTCCTTCCGTATCCGTTCCCGCGATTGCGGCAATCACATCGTTGAAAAACCGGCGGTTGTTAATATGCACGGTAAACATGGAGCTGTCCGCTCCGTATGCGCACAGAATGTTGATGGCACTGGCAATGCATTCGAGGTCGGCTTCAAAACCGTCGCAGCCGAAAATATCTACGTTCACCTGCCAAAATTCCCGCAGACGTCCGCGTTGCGGACGCTCATAACGGTACATATTGGGAATGGAGAACCATTTTAACGGGAAATTCAATTCTCCTATTTTGCCGGCGACCATTCTTGCAACGGTCGGCGTCATTTCGGGGCGGATTGCCAAGCGGCGCTCTCCGCGGTCTGTAAAATTGTAGGTCTGTTCGTTTGCAATTTCCTCACCGCTTTTGGCGGCGTAAAGGTCGAGGGCTTCCAGCATAGGACCGTTGTATTCATCAAATGCGGAACGCTCCAAAACTTCGCGGATGACGCCGAAGAACCAGTTGCGCAGGCGCATTTCATGTGGGTAAAAGTCTCTTGTGCCTTTGTAGGGTTGTGTAGAAAGCTTTTCGCTCATTTTTTTACCTCGTCAAGTATCAGTAATCTAATTTATTATAGCAGATTTTGTTTCCGATTTCAATAGATTTATTATTTTTTTATGTCACAATCTGCAAAAAACGGCAGATTTGCGCGGAAAGAATTTATGTAAAACGCGTTCTTTTTTGCTTTTTCACTTTTTGACGAAAAATTTTCATTTTTTTGGCGCGAATTTGTCAATCTTCAAAAGCAGTGTTGCAATACGGGAAGAGTTATGTTATAATAAAAATAACCGAATTTTATTTTTATTATGGAGGTTAAAATCATGTCTAAAAGTAATATTGTGGATTGGAAAACAATTACAAATTTTGTAATTGACGCATTTGTCGGCTACGGAATTCCGCGTGCCGATGCCGAAATTTGTGCGGATGTTTTGCTGGAATCGGACAAGCGCGGCATCGAGTCTCACGGCTGCAACCGTTTCAAGCCCGTTTACCTGGACCGCATTAAAGCGGGCATTCAAAACCCCATTACCAATTTCGAAATCGTAAAAGAGACCGAGACCACCGCGGTGGTTGACGGACACAACGGTATGGGACAGGTAATCGGCTACAAATCCATGAAAATGGCAATTGAAAAAGCAAAAAAATACGGTATGGGCATGGTCGTTGTCCGCAACTCTTGCCATTACGGCATTGCCGGCTATTATACTTCTATGGCGACAAAAGCGGGTTGTATCGGCATGACCGGCACAAACGCACGTCCCACGGTAGCGCCTACCTTTGGTGTACAGGGCGCTTTCGGAACCAATCCGTTGACGCTCGGTGTTCCGACCGATGAAGTGTTTGACTTCAACTTTGACTGTGCAACTTCCATTACACAAAACGGCAAGCTGGAATATTATCAGCGCATTGGTCATGAAGTTGCGGACGGAACGGTTGTCGGCGCGGACGGAAAGGCCGTTACCGGAGACGCGGGCAACGCACTGAAGATGATTGGAAGCGGCGAAGCTGCTCTGACGCCGGTTGGCGGCATTGGGGAAGAGCTCGGCGGCTATAAGGGCTACGGCTTTGCAATGTTCGTTGAATTTTTGAGCGCGGTTTTGCAGGACGGACATTACGGAAAATATCTTACTGGAAAGGGCTCGAACGGCGAAAAGATTCCTTTCGGTCTCGGACACTTCTTCATTGCAATTGACACCGACCACTTCTTGGGAGAGGATGTTTGCCGTAAAAAGGCGGGCGACATCATTCGCGAGGTGCGTTCCACAAAGAAGGCGCCCGGTGCAGAACGCATTTATACCGCAGGTGAAAAAGAGTATGAAATTCGTTTGGCACGTCACGCAGGCGTTCCGATTAACGAATCGGTTCAAAAGGAATTCATTGCCGTTCGCGATGAACTGGGACTCACACAGTATAAATTCCCCTTTGAGGACTAATGAAATTTGAGGGTAACAGATTATGAACATCAGAGAAGAATCGCTGAAAAAGCACTATGAATGGAACGGAAAAATCGAAGTGATTTCCCGCGTTCCCGTAGAAGATCGCCAAGATCTTTCTCTTGCCTACACACCGGGTGTTGCCGAGCCTTGCTTGGAAATTCAAAAGGATATTAACAAATCTTACGAGCTGACGCGTCGGAACAATTTGGTGGCGGTTATTACAGACGGTACGGCGGTTTTGGGTTTGGGTGACATCGGTCCCGAAGCGGGTATGCCCGTTATGGAGGGCAAATGCGCGCTGTTTAAGACCTTTGCAGACGTAGATGCATTTCCCATCTGCATTCGCTCCAAAGATGTGGATGAGTTGGTACGTACCATTTATTTGATTTCCGGCAGCTTCGGCGGAATCAATTTGGAGGATATTT
>CAYYCU010000035.1:492-12192 GCA_964470415.1 uncultured Ruminococcus sp. | reverse complement strand
ATTCGAGGTTTATCGCTTGCAAGTTACCGTTGTCGTCCAGAAGTATTCCGTTTTCAGTGATCTCTTTGATCACGCCCTTTTCGGCGCTTGAGTCGCTTGCAATGGTATAAACTAAGCATTCTTTACCGATAAACTGTTGTGCTAATTCTTTCATTTTGGAAATCTCCTTATTTTTATGATTTTTGCGGTGATTGATAATGGCCGCGCATTTTCGTTTCTTTTCTTGTATCATCGAGATGATGATTAAAAAAATTGCAATAAATACCAAAAAATAATAGTTCATTTTTCCCTCCGTGCTTTTTTACGTTCAAAGAGGTGAATCCCGATGTGCCTGATTCCCAACACCAATGCAGATACCGTTACAATGAAGTTACCGGAATACATGCCGAGAAGAAGCAATGCAAAAACGGGCAACGTTGCACCGGCTACGGGAAAACCCGCAAACGAGGAATACATATCCTTCATTGTACGCGGACTTCTGAAATATTTTATCCAATAACACGCATACAAAATCATCAACACCCATGCCGCCAGCCATATCAGCAACCTCCACCGAAAGTAGATGCCGTCCGGCAGTTTTATGATAAGCGGGTTGATTGACGGAAAGATCAGAAGCGACACGGTTGCAGCAATCTCGCCTATGCGTTCAAAAACAAGCAAAATTCTGTTTTCGCATGCTTTCGCTTGTTCATATCCTTTCGGCTTTTTGCCGCAAGCCCATATGATATTCGGCACGAACAGCATGACAAGCAAGATAAGCCCCGAAAAGCAAAAGCCGAATTGATACGGCTGTTTTGACTCCAGCATAACAGAACTTATTTTTACACTGCTGATTGTAACGTTCAAATCGGCTTGTAGGCGGCTTGCCATAAGGTCGGCGTTCAGATTGGTATGATACGAGCCGTATATCCCCATTATCCGCCCTTCGCCTTGCCGCCTGTATGCGGCTTTAAAATTAGAAACCATATACGCCTCGCGCTCCTCGGATACGCCGCTGCTATCCTCGCGATTCGCATAGAAATTCTTTCCTTGCATGATACAGTCTTCGGCAAGCGCGTAGTTCTCGGAATTTTTCAGTCCGTGTTCTTCCAGATAGGCAAGATACCTCGCCCCCGTTGTGTCGAATTGATGCCCTATGTCCGTTCCGTAAAACACCGTGTCGGGACAAGTCTTTTTGATTTGGCAGAAAAAGTTGTAATAATATTCGTTTCCCGACAGCGTTCCGTTTATCTCCTCAAACCAACCGTCAAGCAGGTCGTTCGACTCTTCTTTCATCCAAATATTCAAGAACTCGGCGCTGTAATACGGCAACTCGACAAAGAGATCGCGGCAACCGTCTTTATAATAGCCTTGCCATAAATTCAGTTCCGCATCGTAATATGCTTTTGCACCGTGCGACTCACCGTAAAGCATGATTTTTGTATCATCGGTTGGATAAACCTCGGATTTGGTATCGCTTAAATCAAGCATTACCGCAACGGTACACACCGCCAAAAGCAATGTAAACGCAATAATTGTTTTGATCTTGTTTTTCATAAACTTATGTATCCTTGCGCAAATCGGACAATTTTTTAAAATTGCCGGTACGGCAACGAATGCTAACCGATTGCCCATGCGCAATACCGAGCAATCTGTCCGCTTCTTCTGCGGCGTTTCGGTAATTTCCGTTTGTATGGTGAACAAAAACATACCGCACGTTTTCGATTTTGCCGCTTGCCTTTTGCAAAAAGCTTCTCACAGGCGCGGCAAGCGAAAATACCCAAATGGGTGAGCAAACCGTAACCTCTTTGTAAGCGGAGAGGTCAACGGAAATTTCTTCCGTCGGCATTGCCCACCGATGCATGCCATAGCGTCCGCACCACCAAAAGCCAAGCGTACCGTCCGTCCTTTCGGTCGCCTTTATTTCATAAATATCCGCGCCCATTCGGTTTGCCGTTTCGTATGCAATCTTTTTGACATATCCCATTCTGGAAAAGTAGACAACCAGTTTGGATTTGTCTTTACCGATATTTGGATAGGCGGAGAAATCTACCGAAAAACTTTCCTGTTTGTAAAATACATACGCTGCATATCCCGTTACCGCCTGACAAAAGCCGAAAGCGAAATATCCCACAGACAGGAAGTTCAGCGGAAACATATAAAACTGAATACATATCCACAGCATCAAAGTGACACCGAAAATCCCGCCCAAAACAACACCTTGCTTTTTGTTTTTGAACAGCAACACCGCCGCCAGCAAATTGGTCAGTCCGTTTACAATCAGCAGTGCCCACCCCGAAAAGGTGTAATTTTGAAACAATATATCGGCAAACGGCAACACTTGAAAATACGGCAACATCGCATCCATTTGCAAGAGCCTGCCCGTAGGATCTATCAGCATGCAAAACGCACCCCATACAGCACCGAGGCCTACAAATAAAGTCCAAAAAATAAGCACGCGCTTGGCAACTTGATACCTTGACTGTTTTGGTTTCATCATCGTCCCCTTGTTTCATTCAAGCCGTTTCTCGGTTTGCGGTTTAAAGCATTTTCTTAAACAGATTATCCTTTTTTGCGTTTTCCGGAAAGGACATTGAGCAATACATACAAAGCCAACAAAACGGCGATGGTTGCAATTAAAACAATATACATGCCCGAAATGGATACGGAATTTCCGAAGAAGCTCAAATTGCAGTCGATTGAATCCTTGATGCCCTCGATAACTTCTTTCGGAACGCCGCTGTTTTGCATCTCTTCTAATGCGCCGCGCATGGCATGGTTGCGTACCAGCGAGGTACCGTAGGTGCCGGGCAGGCATAAAATCACCTTTTGCAACCCATCACCAAAGGATGAAATCGGCATATATGCGCCGCAAATAAAGCCGTAGCCCGCACTGATAACGGTTCCAACCGCCGAAATTTGTCCTTGTGAACTCAAGAAAAAGTTGATAACGGAGGAAAGCGCACCGCCAAACAGAACCAAAAGCGTTACATCCAACAGCAAAAGCAGGACATCGGCAACGCTCATATACCAACCGATTACCGCAATGTACAGCAAGCATATGGCGCTTGCGGAATAGCAAATAATCAATGTGCTGACAAGATTGGCAAAATAGTACGACAACGACAGCGTGGACGGTTTTACGGGCGAAATGGTCAAATCCTTTCTCGCACCGCTCACCTTATCCTGAACCATCAGCATATTGGAGCAAAACGCCACCGTAACGCACGAAACGGCTAATATGGAAGAAATCAATTCCCCGCCAATCAATCCGTCTATCAAATTTTCGTCCAACGTAAAACCTGCCGGCAACGAAGACATAAAGCTGTCACGGTACACATTTCCCAAAAAAGTGGCATACAAGACGAGTAATATGACCGGCGTAATCAGAGAGGTAAAAAACATTCCTTTGTCTTTAAAAAACAGTTTTGTATTTCTTTTTATCAGCATCAATAATGTCATAATACTTCATTTCCTCCAAGTTTTTTGCCGGTAACGGCAAGGAATACATCGTCCATTTTGCCTTTGGTTATTTCATAATCTTGAAAGACCGAAGGATACTTTACAATCAAATCGGTAGCGGCTTTTGTGTCGGGAACAAATAAGCGGTATGCCTCTTTGATTTTTTCATACTTTACACCCAGCCGGGTTACAACCGCTTCATCTGCACCGTACAGCGTGATATAATCGCCCGTATATGTATTTTTCAGCGTCAACGGCGTACCTTCTGCGGAGATTTTTCCGCTGTCGAGAATGATCACATAATCCGCCTCGGCCGCCTCCTCCATATAATGCGTGGTCAAAAAGACGGTCATATTCTCGGTTTTACGCAATTCGGAAATCACGTTCCACAAAGTTTTTCGCGTTTGCGGATCCAGCCCGGTGGTCGGTTCATCCAAAATCAGAATTTTCGGCTTATGCAAAAGTGCGCGCGCCACGTCTATACGCCTGCGTTGACCGCCGGAAAGCTTCCCCACCGTGCGTTTCAGCAGATTTTTAAAATCCAGAATATCGGAAAGCTCATCCAGCCTTTTCTGAAAAGCCGTTCCCGTAATGCCGTACAGTGCCGCGCGGCTTTGCAAATTATCGTAAACGGAGAGTGCGGAATCCAGCACGGAATTTTGAAACACCACGCCGAGCTCCCGCTTGATATGCTCTTTGTTCCGATCCAAATCATATCCGTCTATCAGCACTTTTCCGCCATCCTTCAAAAGCTGACCGCACATAATGTTTATGGTGGTTGATTTTCCTGCGCCGTTGATTCCCAAGAATGCAAACAGCTCTCCTTTTTTGACCTGAAAGCTTAAATTTTGAACCGCCTTTAGGTCACCGAAATTTTTGCATAAATTACTGATTTGAATAATGTTCTCCATATTATTTACCTCTGTAAATTTTCATTGCTGTTTTCATATTTGTATTTTAAGCCCTGATACATATCGGTCAGCGTTTGACTGCAAAGTTCTTCGTCCCAATCATAAAAGCCCGTTGCAATCATGGTGGCAATACCGTGAACATAAGCCCACATTTCCAGATAAAACAGCATTGCCTTCTCCTTGGTAATGTTCACTTGCTTACCAATCAGCTCGGCAAGCATTTCCGTCTCTTCGGAAATCTTTGTTTTATCCTCATCGGTTCGGTTGCGCATAAACAGCAGCTTGAACAGTTCTTTTTCTTCTCTTGCAAACCGAATATATGCCATACCGCTCGCCTTATACGGCGGATATTTTCCGCTTGCCATATCTTCCTTTAAATAACTTTGATAAAGGGCGTTTGCCGCTGCAAGAATGCCGTTTTGCACATCGGCCATGTTTTCGAAGAAGCTGAATATCGGTTGCGCGGAGGTACCGAGCTTGGCGGCCAAAGACCGCGCGGTTACAGCATGTTCTCCCTTTTCCCGCACCAAATCCAGCGCGGCTTGTAAAATTTCATCTTTTGTAAATAAAAAATTCCGTGGCATGGACAACCTCTTGTTAAAATTACAGTTGTAATATTACATGTGTTTTTATTATAGCACGCTGCCTTTCTGTTGTCAAGTAGGAATGTTAAAAAAATTCAAAAAATTAAAAATAAAAAATGATTCTGTCGCAAATGCCGCAAATCGGCATTCCCGACAGAATCATTTTACGGTACCAACCTACCGTACGGTTACATATCTTCGATTTTTATAATATTGGTATTGCCGGAACGTCCCGTTGTGTCTCCGCCGGTAATGACAATTTTATCGCCTTTTTGCAACGAAAGCGTATTGGCGGTAATTTTTTTAGCGGTATAAAACAGCACGTCCGTTGAAGTAAATTTTTCACACATAGCAGGAATGACACCCCACGAAAGCGCCAATCTGCGCCAAGTGGTCTCATCGGTGGTAAGACCGATAATATCAACCGGAGAACGGAAGCGGGAAACCATGCGCGCCGTCATACCGGAAAGCGAGCAAGCCACAATTGCCTTGGCATCAATGTCGATTGCCATGGCGCAAGTCGCATGCGAAATGGCGTCCACCGCACTCTTGATTCGAAAATCCGATTCGTAAAACCGCTTTTTATAATTAATGTTGCTCTCGGTTGTCTCCGCAATTTTTGCCATGGTTTTTACAGCTTGTACGGGATATTTTCCGGCAGCCGTCTCACCGGACAGCATAATGGCACTGGTGCCATCGTAAACGGCATTGGCAATATCCGAAATTTCCGCTCTGGTGGGACGCGCATTGTGAATCATGGATTCCAACATTTCGGTTGCCGTAATCACGCGTTTGCCGAGCAGGCGGCATTTGGTAATCAGCTTTTTCTGAATTGCCGGAAGATGCTCGAAAGGAATTTCCACGCCCATGTCTCCGCGTGCCACCATAATACCGTCGCAATAATCGCAAATATCTTCAATGTTATCCACGCCGGATTGATTCTCAATTTTGGCAATCAGCTCGATGTGGTCGGCATTCAATTCCTTCAAATATTCATGTACATCAATCAAATCCTGCTTGCAGGAAACAAACGAGCAGGCAATGTAATCCACATCATTTTGAATTCCGAAAGCAATATCCGCCTTATCCTGCTCGGAAAGGTACTTTTGCTTCATTACTTTTCCGGGAAAGCTCATGCTCTTGCGGTCGGAAAGTTCTCCGCCGCAAAGAACGGTGCAAAGAATATCGGAACCGACAATATCCGTTACTTCAAAAGAGAGCAAGCCGTTGTTCAGCAGAATGGTATCTCCCACGGAAAGCTCACGCGGCAGATGCGGATAACTAACCGAAACAACATTCTCGTTGCCGACAACTTCTTCCGTTGTAAATGTAAAGCTGTCACCCTCGGAAAGCGTTATTTTCCCGTTTTCAAAGGTTTTGATACGGTATTCGGGACCTTTTGTATCCAACATAATTGCAATCGGAAGTCCAAGCTTTTCCCGCACTTTTTTAATTAAATCAATCCTTTTTTGGTGGTCGGCATGAGTATTGTGGGAAAAATTAAGTCTTGCCACATTCATACCTGCCAAACACAAGCCGGTAATGACCTCTTCGGTTTCGCTTGCCGGACCGATTGTACAAACAATTTTTGTTTTGCGCATAGCGTAGCGTTATCCTTTCTGCCCTTCTTTCGCAATACGGCGAGCCTTCTTGCTTATCCGTTATATTATAAGGGATTGATACCGGCTTTGTCAATCTTCTGCCGTTATGTTTTTACAATTATTTTACATTATTTCAAAACCGAAACGGCATCGGAAATGGTTTTTTCCAAAGCTTCCCGACCGTACTTATCAACCTCGGCTTTATTCTTGGCCCCGTGCGTCAAACAGCCGGCGCCGCCGATACAGCCGCCGATACATGCCATGCCTTCAATAAAGTTACCGTCAAGAACATTTTTGCTCTTCTTTAAAAGCGCCATGCGGCAGGCTTCGATTCCGTCACAGGGAACAGCCTTTAAATCAAAGTCAATGTTCTGCTCCTTGAGTCCCTGTGCAACCGCATCGGAAAGTCCGCCGGAGCGGGCAAAAATACGTCCGAAGTAAGACGCATTGTCCAAAACATCTTCCGCCAACTCGGTAATCTCCATTTCACGGCTGTCAAACAGCGCCTGCAGTTCTTCAAAGGTCAGTACGGCGTCCACATAGGGCTTCACCGTTTCCAACTGTGCTTCCGCTTTCTTTGCCGTACATGGTCCGATAAACACGACCTTGGCATTTTCGGTTGTATCCTTGATGTATTTTGCAAGCGTGGCCATGGGAGAAAGATTATGCGACACATACTGTAAAAGATTTGGGAAAGCCGACTTGATATATGCCACAAAAGCAGGACAGCAGGAGCTGGTCAAAAAGCCTTTTTCGGCAAGTTCCTTGGATTCTGCCTGTGCAACCATATCTGCGCCCAACGCCGCCTCAATCACGGTATAAAAGCCAAGCTCCTTCAGTCCGGTAATGACCTGACCGAGCTTTGCGTAACTGAACTGGCTGGATATGGAAGGTGCCACAATTGCATAAACTTTATATTTTTGATTGGCATTGTTCTTTTTTAAGAGGTCAATGACATTCAAAATAAACGATTTATCGGTAATGGCACCGAACGGGCATTGATACACGCAGGCACCGCACTGAATGCACTTGCTGTTATCAATGGACGCGGAATTTTCCTCGTTTATCGAAATTGCTTTCACCTTACATGCCACCTGGCAAGGACGCTTGCGGTTGACAATCGCCGAATACGGACAAACGGTAGCACACTGACCGCACTCGACGCATTTGGATTTATCAATGTGCGCAACGTGGTTATGGTCAAAGGAAATGGCACCGCGTTTGCAAACATCCTCGCATCTGTGTGCCAGGCAGCCGCGGCAAGAATCGGTAACCTCAAATCCCGCAGCGGGACACTCATCGCAGGCAATGTCAATGACCTCTATCACATTGGGGTTTTCTTGGTCGCCCCCCATTGCCATGCGAACACGTTCACCGAGAATGGCGCGTTCCTTATAAACACAACACCGCATTGTGGAGGTCTTTCCCGGAACAATGGTTTTTGGAATGTCCAACACATGCTCCAACAGCGTGTCGTTCCACGCTTGTTTTGCAACTTCGCGTAAAACTTTATATTTTAAATGCTGTACCTTTGTATCAAATTTACGCATTCTTCATTCCTCCTAAAGGCTTAAAAATAACTGACTTTAATACGCTTGCCCATAAGCTTTAAGCATTTTGAAAGTTCTTCAACCAAATTCATTTTAATATTGAAATTGATTGGCAAATCCGGATTTTGGTGAGCGGGATTGATGGCACGGCCGACATAAAAATTAATGTCGGTTGCCTCTTCAAACAGCAAACGGCTGATGAGAGACGCGCCGTCTCGCTTAAAGCTCCACTGCTCGTACTGCTCGTTTTCTCCGAGATAATCTTTGGCATACTCCAATACTCGATTGATTGTAATGACACCCTCGGTAACCAGATCCACGCCTTCCAGCTCCGCAATGGGCGGAACATCGGAACGTTCAAAATTTAAGCTTGCTTTCAGAGGCTTGCCGAGATATTTCGCCGCAATGGATGAGGTGGTTCCGCCGCAAATAATATGCTTTCCTTCCTTGGAAAAGAACAAAGACATCATGCGGTTACAGTCATCCCGATTGGAGGGCGGGCCAAACAAAATATTCATCGGAACCCGCTTGCGAACCTTTACAACACAGGCCGTTGTATCGTCACCGGGCTTGTGACCATATAGCCGTTCGCATTCATCTACCAATGCCGTGGACATATTTTTTGCGGTATAACCGCCCGGAGCCAACGCCTCCATGTAGCCCACAATTTCTTCTCGCTTCCAACCGAAATTATACATGCCGCCAATCCCCGCATGAGGACAGCCATCGCTCATTGCAATAAAAATATCGTTTTCACGCAATTTTAATGTTGTTCTGTATATCTTTTTTCCGCCGATATTCATCTCGGTCTTCGGATAATCGTATTCCACATCATCGCGAAGTACAATGACCTGCGGATTGTCGTACTGAATGATTTCGGCAATTTCATTATTCAAAAGATGAATGATGGTAAAAGTGGAATATGCGACACCGCGCACAGAACAAACGGGCAAGGTTGCCGCAATGGTAGAAACGCACTCTTCAATCGGCAAACCGGCGGCCATCATGGTGGAAATGATTTTGGAAGTTAACGTGGAAAGGATGCTGGCTTTTACACCGCTTCCCAGTCCATCGGCAAGAACGATTACCGTGGAATTTTCATTTTCTTCCACCACGTCCACGTGGTCGCCGCAAAGTTCTTCGCCGTAATGGTTGACGCTTTTGTATCCGATATCCGCACACAAATCATTCATCTGCAATCGACTCCTTTAATTTGGTCAGTGCAATTTTGGTTTCCGCCGCGGTTTCACCAAGCAAAGAAGCAATTTCCTGTACAATACGCATTTGCTTTTCTACCACTTTGTCGGCTACCTCCACCGTTTGCCGGCTGATATTTTCCTTCTTTTCTCTCTCGGTTTCTTCATCGGTAATATCACGCAAAATTCCAATCAGCATATGGGAATCCTTGTCATAAACAATGGTTTGCTCCACATATTTTTTGTATTCGGCAAGATATGTTCTTTGATCTCGAATATTTCTCCCGCTGTTACGCACCTGAATGAATACGGAAGGATCCAAAATTCGTATTACCGGTTCCCCCAACACATCCGAAGCTGCGCGGATATTCATAATTTTTCTCGCCGCATTGTTGATTTGCTGAACTTCCAAATTTTCATTCAGCACAATCAAGCCGTTCGGTGTGTTTTTAACAATCGTATCCGAAAAGCTTTCGGCTTTGTCCTTTAAGTACGGCAAGCACATGGAAATTTCCGCCTTGCCCTGACAAATTGCAATGGCCTTTTCCCGGCAGGAATTATATCCGCAAGAACCGCAATTCAATTCATCGGACGGCTTAAATTTGCCCATTTGACGCAACACGGACGCGATTTCGGAATCGATCGGAAGCGATAATTTATGTTCAATAAAAGTAAAATGCTTTTTTAATTCTGCCGATTTCGGCATTGTGACATCAAAATCCTTTGAACCGGCAAAAGCGGCAACCGCCATATAATCCTGAACCGGCGCATTGCGATGCTTTTCCATTACGGGACCGCCGATACAGCTGCCAACGCAAGCCGACATTTCGATAAAGCACTTGTGAATGTTTCCGTTTTCAATATCTTTGAGTGCGGACATACAATTTTCCACACCATCGATTGCCATATACGTATATCCCGGCGCGTTTTGAGCCATGGTTTTTAAAATACCGCCCGTAGTCGGGAAAAAGCGCGCTCTGCTGTTTTCATCGGAATCCGTCTCCCGCTCCGGTTCGATTCCTTCGCTCTTCATCCAATCGGTCAACTCTTCAAAGGTCAAAACGGCATCCACAATTCCGCTGTAATACTCCGCTTCATCCTTTTTGGCGACACAGGGACCGATAAATACCGTTTTGGCATTCGGATACCGTTTTTTGATATCCGCACAGTGCGCCTGCATGGGAGATACCACATCCGCCAAATATTCCAGTTCCTTTGGAAAATATTTTTGAATCAACAAATTGACAGAATGGCAGCATGAGGTGATGATAATATCCCGTCCTTCCTCAGCAAGCATACGCTCGTACTCCGTTTTTACAATGGTGGCACCGATTGCGGTCTCCTCCACATCAAAAAAGCCGAGACGCTTTAAGGCGCGGCGCATGGCTTGAATGCCAACACCGCTGTAATTTGCAACAAAGGAAGGCGCCAAACTGACCACAACCGGATCCCCGCTTTGCAAAAAGACCTTGACCTTTTCGGTTTCATCAACAATCTCTTTTGCATTTTGGGGGCAAACAACAAAGCAGTGACCGCATAAAATGCATTCATTTCCGATGATATGCGCTTGGTTGCCGGAAAAGCGAATGGCTTTTACCGGGCAGTGACGAATACATTTATAACAATTCTTGCAATTTGATTTTTTTAAAGTCAAACAGCTTTGCATATTTGTTACTTCCCTTCATTCAAAATCGGCTCCAAAATATTTTTTTGGAAGAAATCTCTGAAATTATCACGGGTAATTCCGACATGAACATCATCGTTCACCTGAATGGTAACGCCAATACGGTTACACTTGCCAATGCAAAAACTGCCGGCAAGTGTAACTTCGTCTTCAATGTGATGTTCTTCAATGGCTTTTTGCAAAAGTGCAACGATTTCGGCGGATCCCTTGAGGTGACAGGAACTGCCAACGCAAACCTGAACAATCAACATGGCAAAATCCTCTTAAACCTTTGCAAGAACTTCCTGTGCAAAAAAGCTGTCTACGGTTTCGGGCGTTACGGAATGAAATGCATCATCTACCGTAACACAAACGCCTTGCTGACATTTTCCCATGCAAAACGTTCCGCCAAGCTCAACCTTATCGCCAAGTTGATTTTTAGAGATTAAATATTGAAGCTGTTCAACCACCTGACGTGAACCTTTAATGTGGCAAGAGCTACCGATACAAACTGTAATTTTCATAATTTGTTATATTCCTCTCATGTATTTTTTAAGTTTTTGAAGCGGAGAGCGGGGAAAATCCCCGCCTGCCGTTTATTCGTAATCTACAACGTCAACCCAAGAAAGCAGAAATTCGCGTTCTTTTTCATTTCCCTTAACCGATTGCGCTGCCGCCACAATCGGCATCCACTTCTGTACATACTGCTTTGCCGTACCGCTTTTTTCGCAAAACAGCTCAAGATATTTTTCCG
>CAYYCU010000035.1:0-482 GCA_964470415.1 uncultured Ruminococcus sp. | reverse complement strand
AGAAAAGATCCAAATATTTCTTTGCGCCATCAATGTCACCATTCAGCCAGAACAGCAAATAGGTTCTTGCAACATCCGCAGAAGCATTGCCCTGTGTTGCATGAGACCAATCCAAAATGTAAAGCGTACCGTCATCGGTTACAATAATGTTGGAAGGATTGAAATCGCCGTGGCATACCTTGTTATGCTTGGGCATTCCCTCCAAACGGGTATGCAAATCATAACGCGTGGTTGCGTCCAAATCCGATACGCAAATTTTACGGTTCATTTTGTCCTTCAGCTTGCTCAAAAGGGGGCAGGTTTTGGAATGAACGGTGATTTGAAGATTAACAAACATCTCCAAATATTCATCTTTCTTTTCGGGATTTTCCTGCATCAGTTGTGCAAGCGTCTTTCCTTTGATATACTCGGAAATAATTGCCCACTTGCCATCCACCATGGTAACTTCAATGATTTTGGGGATGTTCAAACCGGTCTCTTCA
>CAYYCU010000034.1:9465-12350 GCA_964470415.1 uncultured Ruminococcus sp. | reverse complement strand
GAATTACCCACAGCCCCGCCGGATACCGCAGGTATACAAGGCGCTCGGCGGGGCAATGCGGTGGGGCACCCCCACGCAGACCGACATACAAAATATTTTTTAAGGAGAAAATATCATGAAATCTCAAACAACCGGCAATCTGATTTTGTACATTGTAAAACTGTGTTTATCTGTTCTTTTAATTTTGTATTTTTTAATACCCAATATCACCTTTTTTGAACCAACGGAAAAGGTGGAGGCGTCTGCCGCCCTGATTGGCGTATGCAGCGAGGACGAAGCCGAAAACAAAATGAATATTACCGATTTGGCAAAAGAAATGATACAGTCCGGAAAAGGACTGAAAGAAACCCTCAAGGTTTTTAAAGACGTTCCGACTGACCTGTCACTGGCGCCTATGTGGTGTTATGGAACGGGAATTATTCTGTACCTTGTGTTTGCAATGGCTTGCCTCGATGTGTTTGGCTCTGTATTGGGTATCTTTCTCACGGTGGCGGCCAACAACGCCGACAGCAAAGAGAAAAAGAGCATTTTTTCATCCCAAAAGTCGAATGTGGCTACACCGATCTTCTTTTACCTGGTCTTGATTTTGGTTCAACTCTGCGTCCTGCAACCAATCAACAAGCATATGTCGGGCTATGGCTTTAACAGATGTTTGATGCTTGTAAACACGTTGCATCCGGTATTGGTTATTTGCGGCGTTTTATTGATTTTCTTTGTGGCAAAGAAAATTGTTGCCAAGAATTTTTATTTGGACGAATAAACAATCCGATTTAAATTCTATTGGAGGTAATAAAATAAAATGAAATTGAATTGGAATTTTAAAAAAGAGCAATTGACTGTTTTTAACGTGACTTCCCGTATGGCCATTGTGCTGTCGATTTTGTTGGTCTTTTTAACCGTTATAATAGCGTCCTATTCGGCAATTCCTATGTTGTTTGCCGCTGCGCTTTGCGCACTGTGTTTTTTGCGAGTTTTGGTACCGCAACACCAAAAGTGTTGGTTCTTTTCTGTTCTCGGTGTATCGGTTGCCGGATTTTTTTGGTGGCTTGCAACCGCACTCAAAGAAGCAGATTTCGGGTATTATTTTTATTATAATTATTATGATTATTATAGTGTAAAAATATTGTTTGCACCGATCTTTTTCGCGCTTTACGCTACCATTGCATTGCTCTTGGTTGCACAAGTGCTGTTGGAACGAATGCAGAATCCGCAAAAACGGGCGCTGTTTTCCTATTTTGGGTTGGTTGTCTTTGTCGGAATTTGTTGGGGCATTACGCTGTATACCGATATCTATTTTTACAAAGTTTACGAAAAAATCGATTTGCAGCCGTTTGTACGTCTTGTAATGAATGTTGCCTTGCTCTTTTTGCTCGGCAAGGGCATTGCTGCTCAATATGAGGGCTTTCGGTTGCAAAAACGCTTTGGCAGGAAGCGTTGGTTGGATATTCTTCTCCTAATTCCTTTTGTTGCCGTTGTTTTGTGGAATTGCGCTCTTGTGGCGGGGGATATGTCCGAAAATGATTTGTTTTACCTGCTTTTTCATTCTCTCTTGCAGGATGTAACGTTTTTGTCCGATGTTTACGTGTGCACCATGCTGATTGTGTTGGGCATTTGCGTGTTCAAGCATTTGGCGTTGAATAACACAAAACGCTTGTTTTTGCCAATGCTTTCTTTACCGCTGGCATTTGCCTCTTTTGCGGTGACACTTTTGCCGTCCCTGATTTGCGTAACTCGTCTTGATAGCGACTTCAAATCTTTGGAATATTTTAACCGGCTGATGTACGCCGAAAACAGAATGATGTTTCCGTACAGTGCAATTGTTTTTGTTTTGCTCGGCGTATTCATCACGTTGTTTTATTACCGCTATTATGACGCTACCAAGGCAGCCCTTTGGTCGTTTTCCGTTTTTACTCCATGGCTACTCTTTACCGAATTGATATTCTACATGGAGCATGATATCTCCACCGATGCGAAATATTTTTTTGTATATACGCTGGTATTTTACGTGCCCGAATTGATTTTTAGCATTGTGCAGTTGATAAAAAAACTCACGCTGATTGCAACGTTTGATCAACGGGTGGAAAATGAGAAAGCGCGCGCATTGGAAGCAGTGCAACAACCCGACAAAGCAAAATAAGCTTTTAATCTGATTTTTCAAAACAAAAAAGACTGCCGCAAATGCTCAAAACCTTGCATTTGCGGCAGTCTCTTTTCGTTGTTCAGCGTGGGGCGCGGGAGTAGCTTTGTCCGGGCTGCAGGGTATCTCCCAACAATTCGGATACCGTTACCACCTCGTAGCCCTCCTCGTTTAGCCGTTGCAAAATAATTTTAACGGCATCGTAAGTGCTTTCGTAAATATCGTGCATGAGGATGATGCTTCCGTCGCTTACGGCAGACATTACATTTTCCACCGTGGTATTGACGCGGCTTTGCGCTTCCTCGTCCGAAATTCCGCTGTAATATTTGTTGTTGTAATCGTAAGAATCCACATTCCACAAAATAACAGAGTAGGGACTGGTTACAATGCGGTAATTGGAAATGTCTCCGCCAATCGGGCGCATCAATTTAATTTCATAATCCGGAAGCACGTCTGTAATGGCGTTTGCGGTTTGTGTAATTTCTTCCCGATATTCCTCATCGGAGCAGTTGCCGTAATAAACCTCATGTGTATATCCGTGAATACCGATTTCATTTCCCGCATTTACGGCATATGTAAGCGCCGAGCCGTTTCCAATGCGGTTGCCCACCACAAAAAAGGTGGCGTGGTATTGGTATTTGGAAAGCTCGTCCACAATTTGGCAGGTGCGCCGCTCGTAATTTTGCGGCCCATCGTCAAACGTGAGTGCCACGCGCTTTTTGGGCGCGGGGGGATCGGCGGGCGCGGT
>CAYYCU010000034.1:0-9365 GCA_964470415.1 uncultured Ruminococcus sp. | reverse complement strand
CACATTGCAGTCGCAATCCTGCTTGCTAATCGGCTTACAGCTTTCCAGCGTATTCAAAAAATCCTGCTTAATATCCGCAATGGAGCTTGTCCGATACAGGCAGGTACCGCATTCAAAATGCAAATACAGACTGCGAAAATCCAAATTGATGGTTCCAACGGTGGCAAATAAGTCATCCGATATAAAATTCTTGGCATGCATAAAACCGCCCGAATATTCGTATATTTTGACGCCGGCATCAATTAACGGGCGATAATAGGAACGCGTTGTAAAATGCACAAATCTTTTATCCGGAATCTCCGGGGTGATGATGCGTACGTCTACGCCGCTTTTTGCGCAAAGCTGGAGGGCAGAGAGCATGGTATCGTCTATCATCAAATAGGGCGTGGTAATATACAGATATTTTTGGGATTGCTCAATCATGCGGAGGTATACATGCTCCCCGATATCCTTTTTGTCCATGGGGCTGTCGGAATAGGGCTGAACCCAGCCGTCCGACAAAGTGGGAGATGCGGCAGATGCGGGAAGAAATTTTTCGTATGCTTCGGCCTTTTTCGTCAAAAAGCCCCAGACCTGCAAAAACATGACGGTAAAACTCCATGCGCCGTCTCCGCACAGACGAATGCCGCTGTCCTTCCAGCGTCCGTACTTTATTTTTTCATCAATGTACTCGTCTGCCAAATTGATGCCGCCCGTGTAGGCGATTTTTCCGTCTACCACCGCAATTTTGCGGTGATCTCGATTGTTTTGAATACTGGTTAAAAAAGGATGAAAGGGGTTAAAGCAGGTGCATTGAATGCCATAAGCCCTCAGTTGCTTAAAGTAGTTGGGCGGAAGCGTGAGAATGCTGCCGACATCATCGTAAATGACGCGCACATCCACGCCCGCCTTCACGCGTTCGCGCAGAACCTCCAAAATGGAATTCCACATGACACCTTCTTCAATGATGAAGTATTCCAAAAAGATATAATGCTGTGCCGCCTGCAAATCGGACAAAAGCGATTTTAAAAAATCCCGTCCGTTTGAAAAATAGGTCGTTTCCGTATTGCGGTAAACGGGGAACGCGGTATTTTGATGAAAGTAGGCAAGCTGTCTTTGGCTTTCCGGTAATTCTCGGACAGCCTGTTCAAACAAGCCGTCCTGCTTTCCCGTTAATTGAAAGGCTTTTTCGGATTCGGCTTCGGTTTTGGCAAGTCCGCGCCGAAATCCTACCGTTGTGGTTTGGAAATGAAAAATCCAATAAAACGCACCGCCGAAAACCGGCAAAAGGAGAATTAAAAAAATCAGGGAGAGCTTATAGGCACTTTTGTCCGGACGTGTAAGCAGGTGCAATGCGGTTACCGCACTGAATACCGTAAGCAGTATTTCCAACCATTTGAGCTGATAGGAGCGAAACAGCATCACGACCAAAAAAATCAACTGTGCCAAAATCAACAGGGCAATAAAAGTCCTGCGATTCAGCAATTTGCGAAAAGAATTTAAAGGGCTGTTTTTTTTCATCATGCGTTTCTCCTTTACGTTTTTTTGTTAGCCGTGACGGTGCCGAATCAGTCCCAATGCTTTTACCGATTCCATGACGAAAAGCGGAACCGAGAACAGCCCGATGGCAATGGCGTACATATATGCCGGGAGCAGTGTCAGACCGAAAAGCTCCCGTATTCCGGGTGTAAATACAATCAATGTAAAGAGCAACAAAACAGCCAAAGCGGAAAGGTTCAGCGTCTTGTTTGTCAATATTCCGATTTGAAAAAGCGAACGTTCGGAACGCATATTAAAGGCTTGCACAATTTGACAAAGCGTCAGTACGATAAAAGCCATGGTTTGACCTGCCGCCATGCGTGCTTCGTCTCCAACGGCACCGCTGAAGTCTTTGCCGAGCCAAAAGGCGACAAGCGTCAAAAATCCGAACATACAGCCTTGCAGAACAATTCGCACGCCAAATCCGTGTGCAAAAATGCCCTCATTTTTCGGTTTGGGCTTTTGATTCATCACGCCCGGCTCAACGGCTTCCATGCCGAGTGCAACGGCGGGGAGCGAGTCCGTGACCAGATTGATAAAGAGAAGCTGTATGGAGAGCAGAGGTGACTTGCCCCATATCAGCATGGCAACAAATACGGTAATCACTTCGCCGATATTGGTTCCCAAAAGGTATCCGACCACCTTTTTGATATTGGCATAAATGCCGCGTCCTTCCTGTACCGCATCTACAATGGTTGCAAAATTATCATCGGTCAGCGTCATGTCCGCCGCCCCTTTTGCAACATCGGTACCCGTAATTCCCATGGCACAGCCAATGTCGGCGGCTTTGAGTGCGGGCGCATCGTTAACGCCGTCTCCTGTCATGGCAACGACCTGCCCTTTGCGTTGCCATGCTTTGACAATGCGGATTTTGTTTTCCGGCGAAACGCGTGCATAAACCGAGATTTGCGCCACTTTTTCGTCAAGTTCGCTGTCATTCATGGCATCCAAATCGGCGCCGGTAATGGCAAGCTCTCCGTCACGGAGAATCCCCAATTGACGGGCAATGGCGGAGGCGGTTACAATATGGTCGCCCGTAATCATAACGGGCTTGATTCCTGCGTGGCGGCAAACCGCAACCGCTTCTTTTGCTTCGGGACGCGGGGGATCTATCATGGCTACCAGCCCGACAAAGGTGAGATCGCATTCCAAATTTTCGGAGGTGGGCGTTTGCGGCAACTGATCCAGCCATTTGCAGCCCACCGCCAATACCCGCAGGGCATCGGCACTCATTTGCTCGGTTATGCGTTTTGCTTTTTCGATGTCTCCCGCAATGCATTTTGCCGCGAGAATATCAAAGGCACCCTTTGTAACAACAAGGAACCGACCGTTCACACGGCTGACAGTGGTCATCAATTTACGGTCAGAGTCAAACGGCAGTTCGGCAACGCGCGGATATTTTGCAAGGAGTTTTTCTTTCGGCATTCCGATTTTGTGTGCGGCAAGCACCAAAGCCGTTTCCGTTGGATCTCCAATGTGCTGTTCCTGTCCGTCTGCCTCCAATTGCACCGTGCCGTCACAGCAAAGAACCGCGTACTGTAACAAGGTTTGTGTTTGTGCGGATACCTCTTGTGTGGGAGAAAGGGCTTCATCGGCGGGGCTTCCGTCACAATAGGTACGAACCAAAGTCATGCGGTTTTGCGTCAGCGTGCCGGTTTTATCGGAGCAGATAACCGAGGCACTGCCAAGCGTTTCCACAGCGGGCAAGCGGCGGATAATTGCATTTTTGCTGACCATTCTTTGGACGCCGATAGAAAGAACAACGGTAACAATGGCGGGAAGTCCCTCCGGAATTGCCGAAACGGCAAGCGAAACCGCCGTCATAAAGATTTCAAGCGGAGCGGAGCGGTTGATTAAACCAATCACAAAGATAACAGCACATGCAAGCAATGCCATGATGCCGAGGTATGTTCCCATTTTTGCAAGCTTTTCTTGCAATGGCGTTTTACTTTCTTCGGCATTTTCCAAAAGATTGGCAATCTTTCCCATTTCGGTATTCATTCCCGTATCGGTAACAACGGCAAGCGCTGTTCCGTAGGTGACGCTGCAACCCGAAAAAACCATGGTGCTGCGATCTCCCAAAGGCGCATTTTCCGCTACCAAAGCATTGGCGTCCTTTTCACTCGGCACCGATTCACCGGTCAAAGCCGATTCCTCACTTTTGAAGCTGACCGCGCGCAACAGGCGCGCGTCGGCGGGAATGCTGTCTCCGGCTTCCAGGCGAATGATGTCACCGGGAACCAACTCGGACGCCTCAATGATTTGCTCGCGTCCGTCTCGAATGACACGCGTGTGCGGCGCGGAAAGATTTTGCAAGGCTTCCAGCGCATGTTCCGCACGGCTTTCCTGAATGACGCCCATGACGGCATTGAGAATGACAATCAACAAAATCAGCACCGGCTCAAAAAAATCTTTCGGATTGCTTTCTACGCAGGCAATTACAAAAGATATGATGGCGGCGGCAATTAAAATCAAAATCATAACATCCTTAAATTGTGCCGCAAAGCGCTCCAACGTTGTCTTTTTTTTCTTTTCTTTTAATTTATTGGCACCGTACTCTTGAAGCCGTTTTTCAACCTGCGCGGCAGAGAGTCCGGTTTCGGCATTGGTGTTTAATGCTTGCAATACTTCTTCTGCCGATTTGTGATGCTGTGTCACGGTTCTGTCCCCCCTGAAGTTTTTATATAATTATACTACGCAGTCAAGCGATTGTCAATAGTGTTCATAAATTTTTAAATAAATTATTATATTTGATGACTGCGGTTACCGAAAATAATTTTTCTATCCGGCTTCTGTGAATTTGGTTTTGTCAAAAAGTGACATAAAAATCGGGAAAATAAAAAATGAATTTGTCGTTATGATAGAAAAAAAGGATTCTTCAAAATTTTTTCTTGACGAAAAGACGGCTTTGTATTATAATAAATAAAAAAGCTGTGACAGGAAACAAGTTCGGTTGCGTGCTCCAGAGAGCTGTCGATTGGTGCGAGACAGTGCACAAGGCAGAATATAACTCATCCTTGAGCTTCCAATCAAACGAGGAAACTTCAGTAGAATTGGACGGAACTTCCGTTATCAAGTGGCCATATTGTCGGATGTGGCATAAGTGGGTGTTTTTCACCAAGCAGAGTGGTACCGCGGAGCGTATAAGTCTTCGTCTCTTTTATGCAAAGTATGATACTGTTGCGTAAAAGGGGCTTTTTTGTTTTTTATCCCCCTTTTGATGCAACCGAGAAGGAGAAAACATGAAAAATTGTAACAAGTATGCCAGACAGTATTTTTTACCGCAAGGGGAGTATAACGATTGGATTCACAAGGACCACATTGAAAAAGCACCCGTTTGGTGCAGCGTGGATTTGCGGGACGGCAATCAAGCGCTTGTCACCCCGATGAGTCTTGACGAAAAGCTTGACTTTTTTACGCATTTGTGCAAACTGGGTTTTAAAGAAATTGAGGTCGGTTTTCCCGCCGCTTCCGAGACCGAGTATCAATTTTGTCGGGCGATTATCGAGCAGAATTTAATACCGGACGATGTTACCATTCAGGTACTTACACAGTCCAGAGAACATATTATCCAAAAGACGTTTGAAGCAATTCGCGGAGCAAAACACGCAATTGTGCATTTATACAATTCCACCTCTGTGGCGCAAAGAGAACAGGTCTTTAAAAAAAATAAGGAAGAAATTATAAAAATCGCAACGTTTGGCGCCGCACTGTGTAAAACGTATCGCGAAAGGGAAGAGGGCGATATTCGGTTTGAATATTCTCCGGAGAGTTTTACGGGAACCGAGCCGGAGTTTGCCGCCGAAATTTGCAATGAAGTCATTTCCATTTGGAATCCAACGCCGGAAAATAAAGTCATCATTAACTTGCCGGTTACGGTATCGCATTCCATGCCGCACGTGTATGCGTCACAGGTGGAATATATGTGTAAGAATTTGAAAAACCGTGAAAATTTGATTATTTCTTTGCATCCGCACAACGACCGCGGTTGCGCCGTGGCGGACAGTGAGATGGGACTTTTGGCAGGCGGAGACCGCATAGAGGGCACGCTGTTTGGAAACGGAGAGCGCACGGGCAATGTAGATATTATTACGTTGGCGCTGAATATGTATTCGCAAGGGATAGAGCCGGAACTGGATTTTTCCGATTTGCCTGCCGTTACCGAGGTCTATGAGCGCGTAACGGGAATGAACGTTTATGAACGTCAGCCTTATAGCGGCAAGTTGGTTTTTGCGGCATTTAGCGGTTCTCATCAGGACGCGATTGCAAAGGGCATGAAATGGAGAGAAGAAAAAGGCGGTGTATGGAATGTTCCGTACCTGCCGATTGATCCGGCCGATGTCGGCAGAGTGTATGAGGCAGATGTCATTCGTATCAATTCCCAATCGGGCAAAGGCGGAATCGGCTATATTTTGGAAACGCAGTATCATCATATTCTTCCTCAAAAAATGCGTGAAGTATTCGGATATCACATAAAAAATATATCCGATCATGAACACAGAGAATTGAAACCGCAGGAAGTTTACGATATTTTCGTGCGGGATTTTGTGAATTTGACCTCCCCGATTGACGTGTTAAAGCCGTCTTACAACGAGACGGAACACGGCGTAGAGGCAACCTTTACGGTGCGCCTTGACGGTACGGAGCAAAAAATAACCGCGTACGGAAACGGAAGTTTGGATGCCGTCAGCAATGCAATTAAAAAATTGACCGGTATCGAATACGTTTTGGACACCTATACGCAACATGCTTTGGAGGGGAAATCAAGCTCAAAGGCGGCTTCCTATGTCAGCATTCTGTATGACGGAAAGGCTTATTGGGGAGCAGGTATCGACAGTGATATTGTAATGGCATCGGTAAGAGCCTTAATCAGTGCGGTCAACCGTTTGTCGGAAAAGATAAAATAAATTTTGAAATTCTCGGTAAAAAAGGATAAAAAATTATGAAATTAACCGGTGCGGAAATTGTAATCAAAACCTTGATCGAACAAGGTGTTACCGATGTGTTCGGTTATCCGGGCGGTCAGGTACTCAATATTTATGATGCACTTTATAAGGAGCGCGCCAACATTCGGCATATTTTGACGGCTCACGAGCAAGGCGCATCGCATGCTGCGGACGGCTATTCCAGAGCGACCGGAAAGGTTGGCGTATGCATTGCTACCTCCGGTCCCGGCGCCACCAATCTTGTTACCGGCATTGCAACAGCCATGCTGGATTCTATTCCGACGGTAGCCATTACGGGCAACGTTCCGTCCTCTCTGATTGGCAAGGACAGCTTTCAGGAAATTGATATTACGGGCATTACGCTTCCTATCACCAAACATAACTATTTTGTACACCGTGTGGAAGATCTTGCGGATACGGTTCGAGAAGCGTTTCGCATTGCCAAATCCGGCAGACCGGGACCTGTTTTGATTGATATTCCAAAGGATGTACAAACTGCGATCTGTGAATTTGAGAATAAGCCGATTGCGGAAAAATTTCCGTTGCCCATTGTGCCGCAAGATAAAATTGATGAAGCAATCAAGCTGATAAACGAGGCGGAACGTCCGTACATTTATATTGGCGGCGGTGCTGCCGGACTTGGTATGGGAAAGTTGATTGAAGCACTTGCCGAACGGATGGACGCGTATATCGGCTGTACCTTTATGGGACTTTCCGCTGTCAATGAAACTTGCAATCGCTTTTTGGGTATGCAGGGAATGCATGGGCGTTATGCCTCCTCTATGGCACAAAAGGAGTCGGATTTGATTTTGGCGATCGGTGTTCGTTTTAGCGACCGTGCAACCGGAAATGTTGCCAAATATGCCAAGGGGTGTAAGATTATACAGCTGGATCCGGATTTCGCGGAAATCAATAAAAATGTTCAAGTGGATGTCGGTCTCATCGGAGATGTAATGGACGCTTTCAGCCGCATTGCCGAAAAAACAGAGAAAAAAAGTCATCCTGAATGGAGAGACACCGTAGAGGCTTTGCGCCAAGAGGAAAAGCGATTAACCGAGGAAGCGGAGGCGGAATCCGATGCGCCGCTGACACCGAAACAGATTTTTGACATAATCAATTCCGAAAAGCCGGCGGGCACCGTCATTGCAACCGATGTCGGTCAGCATCAAATGTGGACGGCGCAATATGTCAACTTTGACCGCGCGCGCCGCTTTGTTTCCAGCGGCGGTTTGGGCACCATGGGATTTGGTCTCGGTGCCGCAATCGGTGCACAAATTGCAACGGGAGATTGCACCGTTTTGATTACGGGAGACGGCAGCTTCGGCATGAATCTCAATGAACTTGCCACCGCGGTTTCGTATCGGGTACCCGTTATCATTGTTTTGCTAAACAACGGTGTGTTGGGTATGGTGCGCCAATGGCAAACGCTGTTTTTTGAAAAGCGGTATTCCAGTACCGTTTTGGGAAGGCAAACCGATTTTGTAAAGCTTGCGGAGGCATTCGGTGCAACGGGCTACCGGGTATCTACGCCGGATGAATTTCGCGATGCTTTTAACCGTGCAAAAAAAGCGGACGGACCGGTTATCATTGACACGTTAATTGATCAGGATGCTTTTGTGCTTCCGATGCTTCCTCCCGGAGGTTCGATTGATGATATGATCGTGAGAAAGTGAGAAATGGGCATGAATAAGAAAAATCAATTTGTGATTGCAGTTTATGTGGATAACCAATTCGGTGTTTTAACGCGTGTAACCAGTATGTTTACCCGCCGCGGCTTTAACATTGATGCTTTAACGGTTGGCGAAACCGAATCATCTGCTTATTCCCGTATCACCATTTCCTTAAGCGGGGACGGATATGCAAGAGAGCAATTGATTAATCAACTGCGCAAGCTTTACAATGTAAAAAAGGTGGAAGTCTTGGAGGACGATTGCATCAAGCGCGAGCTGATGTTGATTAAAGTCAAAAATACCTCCGCACACCGCAGCGATGTGCTTTCGGCGGTGGATGTGTACCGTGCAAAAGTAATTGATTATACCACGGACGGTATGTGCATCGAAATTACGGGAGATCCGTCAAAGATTGATGCTTTTATAGAATTGATGAAGCCGTTCGGCATTTTGGAAATGTGCCGTACGGGTATCGTTGCTTTGGAACGCGGAAGCAATACGCTTCTTAACAAATAAAAATTTTTCTAAATAAAAGGAGAAATATTATCATGGCTAAAATTTATTACCAACAGGATTGCGATTTAAACAAACTCAACGGTAAAACCGTTGCCATTATCGGTTACGGCTCTCAAGGACATGCGCATGCGCTCAACCTCAAGGATTCCGGCGTTCACGTAATTGTCGGACTTTATAAAGGCAGTAAGAGCTGGGCAAAAGCGGAGGCCGCCGGATTGGAAGTTTATACAGCTGCCGAGGCAGCCGCAAAGGCCGATTTGATTATGATTTTGATTAACGATGAAAAGCAAGCCAAGCTTTACAAAGAAAGCATTGAACCCAACCTCACCGAAGGAAAGACGCTTGCGTTTGCGCACGGCTTTAATATCCATTTCGGTTGCATTAAGCCTCCGAAGAATGTCAATGTTATCATGATTGCGCCGAAGGGCCCCGGTCATACCGTGCGCAGTGAATACCAAGCAGGCAAGGGCGTTCCCTGCTTGATTGCAATTGAGCAGGACGCAACGGGAGATGCTTTGGAGCTCGGTTTGGCGTATGCTCTCGGTATCGGCGGCGCAAGAGCCGGTGTGTTGGAGACCACATTCCGCACCGAGACCGAGACCGACCTTTTCGGTGAGCAGGCTGTGCTTTGCGGCGGTGTTTGCGCATTGATGCAGGCCGGCTTTGAGACATTGGTTGAGGCGGGTTACGATCCCAGAAATGCTTATTTTGAGTG
>CAYYCU010000033.1:5778-12410 GCA_964470415.1 uncultured Ruminococcus sp. | reverse complement strand
CTTTTTTGCGGCAAAAAGAAAATCGTTGGACTTGCAAAGCAATCTGTAATTGTTATCATTCTGTCGGATAAATTCAAAAATAGAATCAATAAAAATCATAATGTCGCTCGACTCCGCCAAACGAATATTGTCAAAAAAGGTATCAATCAATTCGTTTTCGTAATCCTCGGCAACACCGTAAATATCATCGTAATGCGAATAGAACGTGCCGCGGCTGATATCCGCACGCTTGCAAAGCTCACTGACCGATATTTTGCCAAGCTCCTTTTTTTCCGAAAGCATTTCCGCAAATACCTTTTTAATCAGTTTTCTCGTCCTCTTTGAGGAATGGTTTAAATTTTTTACCTTCATCGCTTTTCTCCGTATTATACAGTTTTTGCACATTGATTAAATTTGAACAGTGATTAAAACAATGTTCTTTCATTCTGCCGTTGATTCTATTATAATACAACACAGTTCAAATGTCAACAGTGTTAAAAAAGAAAGGAGAAAAAATATGGAAAAAGAAAAAACCTCTCAAAAAGAATCGGGTTCCGTTATTGAAACCTCACACCTGACCAAAGATTACGGTTTCGGCAGAGGCGTATTTGACGTCAGCCTTCATGTAAATCCGGGAGAGGTCTTTGGATTTTTGGGCCCGAACGGAGCCGGAAAATCCACCACCATTCGGCATTTGATGGGCTTTTCCAAGCCCGATTCCGGGAGCACAAAAATTCTCGGCTTTGAAACCTTTGAAAAATACGACAAAATATTAAACCGCGTTGGGTACATCCCCGGAGAAATTGCGCTCCCCGCCGGTCTTACGGGCCGGGAATTCATTCGCATGATGCAAAAAATGCAAAAAATATGCAACGAACAGCGTCTCTCCGATATGCTGAATCTTTTTGAGCTTGACAACCGCGTCTTACACGGGGAAACCAAGCGAATGAGTCTCGGTGTAAAACGGAAGCTTGCCATTGTAACCGCATTTATGTCCGATCCCGAAGTCTTGATTTTGGATGAACCGACAAGCGGTCTCGATCCCGTTATGCAGGAAACCTTTATTCAATTTATTCATGAGGAAAAAGCGCGTGGAAAAACGATTTTGCTGTCCAGTCACATCTTCTCGGAAATCGACTCCACCTGTGACCGCATTGCCATTATTAAAGACGGAAAAATCGTATCCGAATTTGTAGCAAATGATTTAAAGCATGCATCGCGCAAATATTACACCGTTCTTTTTGAAAACGCAAATGAAAAAGCGCACTTTATAAAAGACTGCCGGCGCATTGCCTCTCTTGGCCTGCTGGAAGAAGACGCAAATCAAGTCTATCTTTCGGTGGAGGATCGAGATTTAAACGCTTTGATTGCATTGCTTTCTTCCCTTGCCGTAAAAGCCTTCAGCAACAGAAAAGAAACCTTGGAGGATTATTTTATGAAATTCTATAAAGAAGATAAGGATTTTGGAGGTGCGTTGCAATGAATGTAATTGAATTGCGGCAGCTGACCAAAGATTACGGAAACGGTTGCGGCATCTTTGACCTCAATCTTTCGGTTGCGGAAGGCGAAATGATTGGCTATGTCGGAACCAACGGCAGCGGCAAAACCACGACCATACGGCATATCATGGGCTTTTTAAAGCCGACCGCCGGCGCGGCTTTTGTTACAGGCCTTTCTTCATGGGAGCATTCCAGCGAAATTGTTAAAAAAATCGGATATGTTCCCGGTGAAATCGCTTTTCCGGATCTCAAAACCGGCATTGATTTTTTGCAATGTCAAGCCGACTTCCTGAATTTGCACGACATGTCATATGCCAACGAATTGATTGAACGGTTACAGCTGGATCCGCGCGCCAACCTCAAACGCATGAGCAAAGGCATGAAGCAAAAAACCGCGCTTGTGGCGGCATTGATGAACGATGCGCCGATTATTATTTTGGATGAGCCGACAACGGGATTGGATCCTCTGATGCGAGCAACCTTCCTTGACATCATCAAAGAAGAACACGGGCGCGGCAAAACCGTTTTTATGAGCAGCCACAGCTTTGACGAATTGGAAAAAACCTGCGATAAAGTCGCACTGATCAACAACGGGCACATCATTGATTTGTGCGACATGAACAGCATCCGCAACCGCAGTGTAAAGGATTTTAAAATCGAATTTTACACCGCCGATGACTATCGCCGCTTTTTGAACGAAGGTTATGAAACCGTTCGTCTGCAGGAGCAGTATCATCAGGCGACCGTACGCATCAGCGCGCAAAAGACGGCGGCGCTTCTCGGCGTTTTAAAAAATTATAACGTCAAATTTATATCCGAGCTTCCCTATACGCTGGAAATGCATTTCAAAAACATTTTACATGAAAATTCCAAAAAAGATTAAAAAGCAAAAAATATATAAAAAAGGAGAAAATTATGTTCAGTAAAGCGTTATTCAAACAATCCTGCAAAGCAAACGGCACCATGTGGGGCATTATTACCGCCGCGGTTTGCTTTATGCTTGCATGCGTCATGCTGATTTCCGGCAACGGCAGCATCGGCGAGGTAAAGGATTCCATTCAAGACACCATCATCACAAAAGAAGTGGACGCACAGTTTCAAAAGCGAGCGCTTACATATTACGGCAACGCAGAAGCGGGGCTTGAAAAATTCGATACGCTGTTTTCGGAGAATGCGCAAGACACGCTTTCCTACCTGATGTGGTGCTCCGGAATGCCGAAAGAAGAAGATTTTTCCGTTTCTGTTATCTATGCTGCCGCCATGGAAATTTGGCAACAGTCAAAACCCGAAATCAAAACCGAAGCCGGAAAAGCCTATGCGGAGAGCATTGCGGCATGGCAACAAGCCGCGCCTTTTGCGGGAAGTTACAATTCTACCGAAGAATATGCAGCCGCTGTACAGGCATGGGAGGAAAACTCTCCCGCCACACAGGAAGGCGCCGTAACCGCCGCATATGCAACCGCATGTACCGATTTGCAAGCCTATATCGAGCAACAGGCACTTGCCGCAGGATATGCAAAAGACGCGGCGGAAGCCAATGAAATGCTGGGCAGTGTGATGTACACGCTGAATCCCAACGGAATGTTCAATGCCTTTTATACCGAAAACGGAGAGGACATCCCGACAGATTACGATGTCCTCACATTAATTTCGCACATCAGCGCAAATGACATCGGCAGCTATCTGTCCTCCGAGGAGCGTATTGCCTATCGCAGCGCGCGTGCCGAGGACGGCGCGGCAATCTTCCTTTCCGGAAATATGGCAAAACAGGAAAACATAACCGCCTTGATGGATGCGCTTTCCTTTTACGGCGTTACCGCCGAAAAATACGAATCCTTCGGTTATACCTACGCATCCATCAAGCACATGGCAAAAACGGCAATCGTCACCTATCAAAGCAGGTTAAATTATGAATTGGGACTCCTAAAGGAGACATATGAAGAGGGAGGCTTTGAGAGTGCGGCGGCGTACTCGGATGCCGTTGCAAAAACAAAGGATGCGCTGGCGTCCGACATTTCCGCAAGCTTCCTTTCTACTTTGCCCTCTGCCGTTTCGGAAGCGCTGGAAGAAATCGGACAGGCAGACCTGTACACGCTAATCGTCGGCTCTATTTTTTATAAGCTGGCCGGACTGCTGTTGCCAATCATTTATATGATTATGGCGTCCAACAACTTGGTGGCGGGACAGGTAGACAGCGGTTCCATGGCGTACGTCCTTTCCACCTCCACCAAAAGGAGCACCGTTGTATTTACCCAAGCGGTCTACCTCATCGGCTCGCTGTTTGCCATGTTCTCCCTCACCACCGTGACCGGATGCATTTGTCTCTCGCTGGTATCCGAAGAGGTTGAGCTGACCTACGGCAATTTGATTTTGCTCAACATCGGTGCATTCTTGGTGCTGTTTGCACTTTCCGGACTTTGCTTCTTTACCTCGTGCATTTTTGACAGAAGCAAACGCTCTATGGCAATTGGAGGCGGGCTCTCCATTTTTGCACTGGTTGCCGCCATGCTGGGACTGTTCGGCAGCCCCGTCATTCCCTCTGTTGTCAGACTGGAATCTCTGAATTACTTCAATTACGCAACCATTATCTCCCTGTTTGACGTGATTTCCATTATGGACGGAACCAATCGGTTCCTTTGGAAATTTGCTGTTTTGGCAGTGCTTGGCGTACTCGGATACATCGTCGGCTCCGTACGCTTTACAAAAAAAGACCTCCCGCTTTAATACGCTTTCATACAGAAAGGAAAAGACAGCCATGCTTGAATTCAAAAAAATTTGTGACACATACGAACAACTGTCCACGGTGGAAAAAGGACTGCTCCTTACCGAAAAATCGGTTTCCGTTATGGCAAAATTGCATGCACTCGATATTCCCGGCATCAATCCCGTTTCCGCATTGGCGGGCTTTATCATCGGCTCGGCAACGGCAGACGGTAAAATCAACGAACAGGAATACTTGCTGATTTATCCGACTCTGGTGCGCGCGTTTGGAAGCGACTTTGATTTTGCTTCGTAAAAAATGCCTTTCGCAAGGACACGGAAGGCAGAAAAATGATTGCAGAATATACCAAAGAAACGATTCGCGTCTTGAACTTTCTCGATGATGACCTCACCGCCGACATTGTCATGCTCTGCCTGTGCGTTGTGGCAATCGACGGAAAAATCTCGTTAAGAGAGAAAAACTATATCAAACAGCTTTGTAAAAGATAATTTCGGCGCGCAAAGTTGCTCCGCGTTCCGCCGCAAAAGAAAATGACACGTATTTCTTGACAATCGACAAACTTTGTTGTATAATGAGAGCGTAATAATTTCTCTTTTTAGGAGGATTCCAATGGAACAGACTAAATTGCAGGTTCTGCAAGAAGCCGCTCGCAACATTCGCCTCGGTATCATCGAAGGAACGCATGCGGCAAAATCGGGACATCCCGGCGGCTCCCTTTCAATTGCCGATATTATGGCTTATCTCTATTTTGAAGAATTGAATATTGATCCCGCCAACCCCTCTATGCCCGAACGCGACCGCTTTGTTCTTTCAAAAGGTCACTGTGCCCCGGCGCTCTACGCCGCCTTGGCAAACCGCGGTTTTTTCCCCGTAGAGGAACTGACCACGTTGCGTAAGCTCGGCTCGCGTTTGCAAGGCCACCCCGATATGACATTGACGCCCGGCGTGGATATGTCCGCCGGTTCGCTCGGCCTCGGCATCAGCTCGGCAGCCGGTATGGCGCTTGCCGCAAAAACAGACGGCAAGTCTTATCGCGTTTATACCGCCGTCGGAGACGGGGAAAGCGAAGAAGGTCAGGTTTGGGAGGCATGCATGTTTGCCGCGCACTACAAGCTGGATAACCTCTGCGTAATCATTGACTGGAACGGCCTGCAAATCGATGGTCCCGTTGCCGAAGTCATGAATCCCACACCGCACGATAAAAAGCTGGAGGCGTTCGGCTTCCATGTTATTTCCATTGACGGTCACGATTTTGCCGCAATGGAAGCGGCCTTCAACGAAGCCAAAAATACAAAGGGAAAACCGACCGCCATCATTGCAAAAACCGTAAAGGGCAAGGGCGTTTCGTTTATGGAAAACAAAGTCAATTGGCACGGCACAGCGCCCAATGATGAGCAATACGCTGCAGCCATTGCCGAGTTAAAGGCATAAGGAGGGCAAAACAATGGCAGAGAAAATTGCAACACGTGAAAGCTACGGCTCGGCTTTGGTTGAGTTGGCGGAAAAATATGATTTTGTTGTTTTGGACGCGGACCTTGCGGAAGCAACCAAAACCGTCAAATTTAAAAAAGCATATCCCGACCGATTTTTCGATTGCGGAATTGCCGAGGGCAATATGATGAGCGTTGCGGCGGGAATTGCCACAACGGGAAAACCCGTATTCGCTTCCACCTTCGCCATGTTTGCGGCGGGCAGAGCTTTTGAACAGGTTCGCAATTCCATCGGCTATCCGCACCTCAATGTGAAAATCGGTGCAACCCATGCCGGCATTACCGTCGGAGAAGACGGCGCAACCCACCAATGCAACGAGGATTTGGCTCTCATGCGTACCATTCCCGGCATGACCGTTATCAACCCAAGCGATGCCGTAGAGGCAAGAGCGGCGGTGGAAGCCGCACTGACCACAAACGGTCCGTTTTATCTCCGCTTTGGCAGATTTGCCACGCCTGTCATCAACGACCGCCCCGATTACAAATTTGAGATTGGCAAAGGTGTTTGTTTGGCAGAAGGAAACGATGTCACCATTGTCGCAACCGGCCTCATGGTCTCCATGGCTTTGGAAGCGCGGGAAATCCTTGCCAACGAAGGCATTTGCGCGCGCGTTGTCAACATTCACACCATCAAACCGCTTGACCGCGACATCATTCAAAAAGCGGCGCTCGAAACGGGTGCCATTGTAACCGCCGAAGAACACAACATCATTGGCGGTCTGGGTTCTGCCGTTGCGGAAGCCGTATGCGACACCGCGCCCGTTCCGGTTGTACGCATCGGCGTAAAAGATACGTACGGACACTCCGGCAATGTTCCCGCTTTGCTTGAGGCATACGGCTTAACGCCTGCCTGCATTGCGGAAGGCGCAAAAAAAGCAATCGGTTTAAAAAAGAATCACAAATAAAATCGAACGAGAGGGAGCCGAAAAACAGGTTCCCTCT
>CAYYCU010000033.1:0-5678 GCA_964470415.1 uncultured Ruminococcus sp. | reverse complement strand
ATTCAACAGCACACCGGCATGCTCCTGCAACAAATTTTGGATACATACGGCATTGACCGCTTTTTGGAAACGGAAGAACAAACCGTATCCTCTTTGGATTGCAGCAACTGCGTAATTGCCACGGGAGGCAGTGTGGTTTATTCCGAAAAAGCGATGCGGGCGCTCAAGCAAAACAGTGTAACCGTGTATTTGTATGTGGATTACAAAGAGCTGGCAGGCAGGCTTTCCAACATCACCACACGCGGCATTGTGTTCAAAGGGAAAAACGACCTGCACGCCGTTTATTCGGAACGACTCCCCCTTTATGAAAAATATGCCGATATCACCGTTCATTGTTCGGGAAAAAGCATTGAGGAAAGTGTGGAAGAAGTGATAAAGGCTCTCTTTGTCACAGAAAACGGCAAAGGATGAATGCATGATGAATTATATTTTGGCATCAAAATCTCCGCGCAGACGCGAGATATTACATAATTTAGGTGTAAAATTTGAAATTGTGACCGCCGAAACCGATGAAAGCTCCTCGCTGACCGATCCGTGCGAATTGGTGGAACAGCTTGCCGCGCGCAAAGGACTTGCCGTCCAAAAACAACTTCTTGCCGCGGGACGGGATTTGACAAATACGGTTATCATTTCCTCGGATACGGTTGTTGCGGTAGATGACATCATTCTCGGCAAGCCGCGGGACGCCGATGACGCCCGCAGAATGCTCCGTCTGCTTTCGGGCAGAACGCACCGCGTCATCAGCGGTGTTTGCCTCATCGGAAACGGCAAAACCGGAATTGCGCACGAAATCACCGAGGTGATTTTCGATACGCTGGACGAAAGCACCGTGGAACACTATATCCGTGTTGCAGCACCGTACGATAAAGCGGGCGCATATGCCATTCAAGGCTTGGCATCGGCATACATCAGCGGTATCCGCGGTTGCTATTTTAATGTGGTCGGACTTCCGGTTCACCGTCTCTGCGTCCTCCACCGTGAAATTTTCGGAGAAAATTTACTGTAAAGGGTAGCAAAAAAGAAATCTTTATGCTATAATAAAAGCGGTAGGAGATTGAAAAAGCAAATTTTTGCTTTTTTTATAAAAATACGCCGTGTGCGAAAAAAGGTATGCAGACAGCGGCAGACAAAAGGAGGTGCGTAAATGGCAAAACAAATCGGGATTGACCTTGGAACATCCAATACCCTCATCTTTAAGGATAAGGGCATTGTCTTGCGCGCACCGTCGGTTGTCAGCATTGACCGAACCACACACGAAGTCATCGCATCCGGCATGACAGCCAAACGGATGATTGGAAAAACGCCGGGAAACATTTTGGCCTTGCGTCCGCTTAAGGACGGTGTCATTACCGACCTTGAGGTTACCTCCCTGATGCTGCACGACTTTTTCGGCAGATTGGATATGACTTCTATTTTTAACCGTCCGTCCGCCTTGGTCTGCATTCCTTACGGCGTGACCGAAGTCGAACGCCGCGCGGTGGAAGACGCAACCTTTGAGGCGGGCGCGAAAAATGTAGGTCTGATTGATGAACCAATTGCCGCGGCGGTTGGTGCCGGCATTCAAGTTTCCAAGGCCAGAGGCGCCATGCTGATTGACTTGGGTGGCGGTGTTTCCGAAACTTCGGTCATCAGCCTCGGCGGCGTGGTGCAATCCAACTCCCTGCGTACTGCGGGAGATGAAATTGACCTTGCTATTGTAAATTACCTCAAGCAGCACCGAAATGTTTTAATTGGCGAAATTTCCGCCGAAATACTGAAAAAGAAAATCGGAACGGCGGTGGAAGGATTTGACCGCGGTACCGCGCAGGTATGCGGACGCGACCTGAAAACAGGTCTTGCCATTACCATTGAAGTTACTACGGAGGAAGTTCGCGAGGCCATTCGCGAGCCGCTTGCCGAAATTATCTCCATGGTAAAAATCACTTTGGAAACAACGCCGCCGGAGCTTTCTGCCGACATATTTGATTTTGGCATTGTAATGGTGGGCGGCGGCTCCCTGTTGCCCGGTATTGACCAAGCCATCAGCGAGCGTACGGGAATTCGCACCATTGTTCCAAAACGTCCAAAAGATTGCGTTTGCATCGGACTTGGCAGAATGTTGCAAAGCGCGGGCGGAGATTTTTCGGAATTTATTCGCTATAAAGTAAAATAACGGGCATATTCCACGGACCTCTACGGAAAGGCAGTCAGTCACAGAGACTGTCTTTCTTTTTCAAAAATGCAAAAAGGAGATTTTTTATGGCGCCGCTGCAACCGATTGAAAATACGATGTCAGAAAACACCGCCGGTGATGTTCGTGCGGCGCGCCGCCGGCTTGCCGTTCCCGCGCTGGCAGTCTCCTTTGTGATACTTTTTTCGTCTCTTTTACAGGTTCTTATTTGTGCCGCCGTGCAAAATTGGGCGCCCTCCCTTTTTGCAAAATCCTGGTTTACGCTTGCCGTTTCCGGTCTTCCCATGTATCTTATCGCCATGCCGCTCTCGGTGCTGCTGTTCCGTCTGATACCCGCGGAAACGGCTTTGGAAAAGAAAAAAATCGGAGTGCCCGCTTTTATGGGGCTCTTTGTCATTTGCTTTGCATTCACCTACCTCGGCAACTTCCTCGGAATTTTTTTGAATTATTTGATAGGCGTCTTTACAGGAACGCCGCCAACCAATCATTTGCAAGAAATCACAACCAACACCCCGCTGTGGGCAAATTTTCTCTTGGTCGGAATTTTGGCACCCGTGTTTGAAGAGCTGTTTTACCGAAAGCTGATTTTGGACCGTTGGCGTTGCTTTGGCGATCTCCCCGCAATCCTGCTTTCCGGCATTCTGTTCGGTCTTGTTCACGGCAATTTTTATCAGTTTTTCTATGCCGCCGTTATCGGCATTCTCTTCGGATATATTTATCTTCATACGGGCAGGCTTTCCTACACAATCGCTTTGCATATCCTGCTCAATCTCATCGGCGGTGTGTTCCCCTCCGAGTGGATGAAGTACACCGCGGAAAAGCCGGCCGAGTGGACGTTTTCCGCTCTTCGGCAATATCTGATTCCCGTTTTTTTACAATTTGCTCAAGTCGGCTTTATGCTGTGCTGTTTTGTTGCGGCACCGATTGCAATCTTTTTTTTGCACAAGCATGTTCGGCTGCGCAAAGCTGCACATCCGCTGTCCGCGTCCGAATGGGCACGCGCAGGGTTGCTCAATCCTGCCGTTTGGCTGTTTGCGTTTGTTGCGGTTCTTTTATTCCTGTAATCAAAGCGAAAAAATACTGTTTGGGAAAGGAGGTTCTCGGTGAAAGCTGTTCGAAATCATTTTTTCAGATATATGATTGTAGCGGCAATTTTTTGCCTTGTTTGCATAATCTACCTCGGCCATCTGTTTTATATTCAAATTTCCGGACGAGAAAATACATATGACAGCGGAACCACAACCCGCACCGTCACCATTCAAGCCGTGCGCGGCGAAATTTACGACCGCAACGGAAAAGCGCTTGTCACCAATCGCTATACCTATGACCTCGTCCTTTCTTATTCCAATCTTGCAACATCGGGGCTCCGCCAATCCAATGAAGCCTGCCTGCAGCTTTGCGAGGCTTTAAAACATACATCGGAGCAGGAAAAGCATGTGGAAAAATTTTTCCCGTTTGAAGGAACCTATCCCTATTACTCATTTACGGAAGAAATTGCGGACGCCGACTCCATTCCCTACTACCGCCTGCAAAAGGTGCTCAAGGCCATTGGCTTAAAAGCCGATGACGGCATTGAAAAAATTGTCAAATACTATACCTCCACCTATGACCTGCTGGCAACGGACAATACCGGCGCACGGCTGTTTGACGATGATCAAATCGACACCCTCATCCGCCTGCGCTACGATATGGACGCCGTTGGATTTAAATCGGCAGGAGAATACACCTTTGCCGAAAATGTCAGCTTGGAGCTGATGACCTATGTCAAGGAACTGAATTTGACAAATATTTCCTTTACGGTAAATGTGGAACGGGTTTACAATTACCCCGGATATGCCTCGCATATTCTCGGCACCGTTGGTCCCATTTACTCCGAGGAATGGGAATATTATAACGAGCAAGGATACCAAATGAATGCCATTGTCGGCAAATCCGGATGTGAATACGCCTTTGAGGAATATTTGCGCGGCAGTGACGGAACCATGAAAATTGAAGAGGACGCCTCCGGAAACGTGGTTGGCGTTACCGTTCTCACCGCGCCCGTAGCGGGAAATGACATTTATCTTACCATTGACATTGACCTGCAAATGGCGGCCGAGGACGGACTGAAGGAAAACGTGGAATATGTTGTAACAAAGGCAAACGGAGATACGCAAAAAGGAAGCCATTGCAACGCGGGTTCCGCCGTTGCAATCGATCCCGAAACCTTCGATGTCCTTGTTTTGGCATCTTATCCCACTTATGACCTTTCTTCCTACAACGCCTCCTACGGCACGCTGCTGACGGCAGAGGGGAACCCGCTGTTCAACCGCGCCATTAACGGACTTTATGCGCCCGGCTCCACTTATAAGCTCGGCGTCTCGGTTGCCGCGCTGACGGAAGGAGAAATTACCGAAAGTTCGCAAATCAACTGCTCCGGAACTTATACGCGCTACAACAGCTATCAGCCAAAGTGTTCCACCTACGGTTACGGCTCCCACATGGGAAATATCAACGTCATCACCGCCATTGCGGAATCCTGTAACTGCTTTTTTTATGAGCTCGGCTACCGTTTGGGAATTGACACCTTAAACAGCTATATGTCGCGTTTTGGCTTCGGACAGGCAACGGGACTGGAAATCGGCGGCTCTTCCGGCAGGCTTTCCGGTAATGCGGGCAACTGGCTGGAAAACGAAGTGGCGGGGCTGACCTTGCAGGCGGCAATCGGACAAGCCGACAGTCTTGCTTCGCCGATGCAGCTGGCATGCTATTTGGCAACCCTTTCCAACGGCGGTACCCGTTACAGCGCGCATCTTTTGAAAAGCGTTTATGCATTCGGCTCCGATACCCCCTCTTATTCCTACTTACAAACCGAAGATACCGTTTTGGACAGCATTTCCATTTCGGACGATGTCCTCGCAACCGTGTTTGACGGTATGAAGGAGGTCATTGCCGGCAATGAAATTATACAGCGCTTTATTACAGACAGCATTCCCGTTACGGTTGGCGGAAAAACGGGAACCGCACAAAACAGCACCGAAGCCGACAACGCGCTCTTTGTTTGCGCCGCGCCCTACAATGCGCCCGAAATTGTCATTTCCGTGGTGATTGAAAAGGGATATACCGGCGGCTATGCCTCCTTGACGGCAGGCAGAATATTAGACGCCTATTATCAAAAGGATTGACTGCCCTTCTCTTTGTAAAGGAGTGAACCGTATGAAAAATCTGATTCCCGATTATATGTTTGGCCATTTTTATGAAATTACGCCGACTTTTTTGCAATCGCTGGGAATTTCCGCTCTGCTATGCGACATTGACAACACCTTGGCGCCTTATGAGCAGGCACAGCCCGATGCGCGCGTGACGGACTGGCTGGACGCCATGAAAGCGTCCGGCATCCGTGTTGCGTTTGTCTCCAACAATCACCCGCCGCGCGTAGAAGAATTTAACCGCTCTTTGGGACTCTCGGCTTATGCGGACAGCGGAAAGCCCGCCAAAAAAGCGCTTTTACGCGCAATGTGCGATCTGA
>CAYYCU010000032.1:10115-12418 GCA_964470415.1 uncultured Ruminococcus sp. | reverse complement strand
CGGGACTTGCCGAGGAAGGACTTCCGGAATCTTTTATTAATATGCTGGAGGATGTGACGCGTGCGGGAGCAACCGAGCTGATGACAGCGGTTGATTATGTGGATCTGTTGATTCCGCGCGGCGGAGCCGGACTTATCCGTACTTGTGTGGAAAACGCAACGGTACCGTGTATTCAAACGGGAACCGGAATCTGTCATCTTTATGTTGACGGGGAAGCCGATCAGGATATGGCGTTGGATATTATTGAAAATGCAAAGGCAAGCCGTCCATCGGTTTGCAACGCATTGGAGGTTTGCCTGGTTTCGCGTGATATTGCAAAAGATTTTTTGCCGCGGCTAAAAACACGTCTTACAGAGGCGCGGATTGCCGCAGGAAAGCCGCCCGTTGTACTGCATGCCGATGCGGATGCGCAACGCATCCTTTCGGTCGTTCCCACCGCAAGCAATGATTTTGATACCGAATTTTTGGATTATATTATGGCAGTTGCCGTTGTGGACGGTGTCAAGGACGCTGTTTTGCACATTGCAAAGCATTCCACGCACCACAGCGAAGCGATTGTTACGCAAAATCCAAAAACCGCGGCATATTTTACAGCCGCCGTTGACAGTGCGGCGGTCTATGTCAATGCTTCTACACGCTTTACCGATGGCGGTGAGTTCGGCTTGGGCTGTGAAATCGGTATTTCCACGCAAAAGCTTCACGCACGCGGTCCAATGGGATTGAAAGAACTGACCTCTTATAAATATATCATTCACGGAAACGGTCAAATCCGTTGAGTATGGAAAAGGACGGTAGAAAATGAAAGATACAAAATTTGGTTTTATCGGGTGCGGAAACATGGGCGGCGCATTGGCGTTGGCATTGGCAAAAACCACGGACGGCAGTCAAATCGCGCTGTGTGATGCAGACCGCAACCGTTCCGCATCTCTTGCAACATTATGTAAAGCAAAAACCGGAGAGAGCACCGAGATTGCGCAAACTTGCCAATATATTTTTCTCGGCGTTAAGCCGCAAAGCCTTGACGCCTTATTCTCGGAAATCCGTCCCGATTTACAGAAGCGGAAAACTCCGTTTGTACTGGTCAGCATGGCAGCAGGCGTTACGGTTTCATCAATTTGCAAAATGGCGGGCGTTGATTGCGCGGTTATTCGCATAATGCCCAATACGCCTGTTTCCGTTGGAGAGGGCATGATTCTCTATACGGCAAACGAAAAGGTTACCAAAGAGCAACTGGATATTTTTATCCGTGCACTTTCCGCCGCAGGCAGATTGGATATGCTTGCGGAAGAAAAAATAGATGCGGCAAGTGCACTTTCCGGATGCGGTCCCGCATTTGTCTGTTTGTTTGCCGAGGCTTTGGCAGACGGCGCGGTGGAATGCGGTTTGGCGCGCGAGCAGGCACGTCTTTATGCCGCACAGACTTTGTTGGGCACCGCTAAATTGATTTTGGAGAGCGGCAAGCATACCGGCGAGCTTAAGGATGCCGTATGCAGTCCGGGGGGCACCACCATAGCGGGGGTACATGCATTGGAAGAGGGCGCTTTTCGTGCTTCCGCGATGAATGCGGTGACAGCGGCTTATGAAAAAACATTGCAATTGAAAAAATAAAATCAAACGAGAGCCAAGCAATTGCGGCTCTGTCGGAAAGGATTCGGAACATGAAGAAAAAACTACTTGCCGTTGACGGAAACAGTATATTAAACCGTGCATTTTACGGGATTCGTCCGCTTACTACAAAGGACGGCTTTTGCACAAATGCATTGTACGGTATGGTAACCATGATTTCCAAGCAGGCAGAGGCTCTGAACCCCGATTTTTGCGCGGTGGCTTTTGACCTTAAGGCACCTACCTTTCGACATAAAATGTATGATGCTTACAAAGCGGGACGGCGTCCCATGCCCGAAGAGCTTGCAATGCAGTTTCCGGTGGCAAAGGAATTGCTTTCCGCCATGGGATATACCGTATTGGAATGCGCCGGCTATGAAGCTGACGATATTTTGGGAACGCTTGCAAGCATGTGCGAAAAAGCGGACTGTGAAGCGTATATTCTAACGGGAGACCGCGATTCTTTGCAATTGATCAGCAAACAGGTGCATGTATTGCTTGCAACCAATACAGAGACGGTGGATATGGACGAGGTGCGTTTTACCGAAAAATACGGTGTTCCGTCAACTGCTTTTGTAGATGTCAAGGCGCTCATGGGGGATAGCTCGGATAATATTCCGGGGGTTCCCGGAATCGGTGAAAAAACCGCTCTGAAGTTAATTGCCGAATACGGCAGCTTGGACGGCGTTTATCGGGCG
>CAYYCU010000032.1:0-10015 GCA_964470415.1 uncultured Ruminococcus sp. | reverse complement strand
TCGGACGGTGTATCGGTTTGGAAAATTCAAAAATTAACGGAATCCGTTTTGTCCGCTCTCTGTAATCGGACACTGGTTTGCTACGATGTAAAAGCGCTTTATAAAAAAGCGGGAACCGATCTTCTTACGCAACTTTCGCTTTATGATTTGATGCTGGGGGCATATCTTGTAAATTCTTCCAAAAACAGTTATGCGCTTCCCGCGCTGATTTCGGATTACCTCGGAGAGCTTTCCAACAACGATTTGCCGCGCATTGTGTATTTTTTGCGGCTTTATCGGCAAATCCAGCCAAAACTGACAGAGAGCGGACAGGAATCACTTTTAACAGATTTGGAAATGCCGCTTGCCGCAGTGCTTGCCGACATGGAGAAAATCGGATTTTATATTGATCGCAACGGAATTGCACGCTACGGAGAAGGACTGGAAAACGTGGCACGCGAATTGGAAGCGCGCATATATTTTCATGCAGGGCATGAATTTAACATCAACTCCCCAAAACAGTTGGGTGAAATTTTATTTGATACGCTCGGACTTCCGCACGCCAAAAAAACAAAAACAGGTTATTCTACCAATGCGGAAATTTTGGAAAAGCTCCGTCCGTATCACCCCATTATTGAAGACATTTTGGATTACCGTCAAGTGACAAAGCTCAAGAGCACTTATACGGACGGACTGTTAAAGGTAGCGGATGAAAACGGTCGCGTACATTCCAATTTTAAGCAAACGGGAACGGCAACCGGTCGGCTTTCTTCCTCCGAACCGAATTTACAAAATATTCCGGTGCGTACCGAGTTGGGAAGAGAGCTTCGGCGCTTTTTCCTGCCGCAAAAGTCGGATTATGTGATTATTGATGCCGATTATTCTCAAATTGAATTGCGGATTTTGGCACATATTTCGGGTGACCGCGGAATGATTGAAGCCTTTTTAAACGGAGCCGATATTCATACTTCCACCGCGGCATCGGTTTTTGGTGTATCGGAAGATGCCGTTACACCCGAAATGCGCAAAAAAGCCAAAGCGGTGAATTTTGGTATTCTTTACGGAATCGGTGCGTTTTCTCTTGCGGATGATATCGGTGTCTCTCGGATACAGGCACAGGCTTTTATTGACCGTTACCTTGCAAGCTATCCAGGCATTGATGCATATTTAAAGAATATTATTCGGGAAGGTTATGAAAAGGGTTACGTTTGTACACTGTTTGGCAGAAGGCGTTATATTCCGGAGCTTGCCGGCAGTAACAAAGTGTTGCAAAAATTCGGAGAACGCGTTGCAATGAACAGTCCGATTCAAGGAACCGCCGCCGATATTATCAAGCTTGCAATGGTTCGCGTACACAAAAAATTGCAGGAAAGCGGCTTGGACGCGCGCTTGATTTTACAAGTACACGATGAGCTTTTAATTGAGGCGCACCGTGATTGTGCCGAAGAGGCAAAAGCCATTCTCAAGCAGGAGATGGAATATGCGGTTTCCTATACCGTTCCGATGAATGTGGATATTCACATCGGTTCCAGTTGGTTTGATGCAAAATAACTTTACAAGGAATATCAAATAATTATGAAATTACTGTTTCGGCAACGCCTTTTTTCATGGTTTGACAGCTACGACATATTTGATGAAGCGGGAAATACGGTTTATACCGTAAAAGGAGAGTTGGCTTGGGGGCATTTGTTGCGTATTTACGATGCAAACGGGCAAGCGATTGGTTATATCAAAGAAAAGGTTCTTTCCTGGATGCCCAATTTTGAAATGTACCTTGGTGACCGTTATATAGGAAAAATCCGTAAGGAATTTACTTTTTTTAAACCGCGGTATCACATTGACTGTAACGGCTGGCAGATAGAAGGAAATTGGACGGAGTGGGACTATACCATTTTAAATACTGCCGGTATCTGCGTGGCAACGGTATCCAAAGAAATATGGAAATGGACGGATACCTATACAATTGATATTTCCAATCCGCAGGACGCAATTTGTGCATTGATGCTGGTATTGGCAATTGATGCCGAAAAATGTTCCAGAAACAGCTGAACCGAAAATTTTACGATATTCGGCGTTCCGCTTTTGTAAGAATATGAAAATTTTTCAAGTTTCTTTTGTTTTTTTGTAAAAAGATATTGTTTTTTTCATATTTATGTAGTATAATGGTTTTTGAAATTTTTTAGAAGGATGGTTGTCCCCATGTCAATTAAACTCAATGAAAAGTATGTATCTTCTTTTATTCAAGCGCACGAATATGAGCGTATGCAACCGCAGGTTAACCTGGCAGATCAAATGCTTCGTACCAAAACAGGCCCCGGAAACGATTTTCTCGGTTGGGTAAGCTTGCCGGAAGATTATGATAAAGAAGAATTTTCCCGTATTCAGGCATGCGCCGCAAAAATTCAAAAAAGCTGCGATGTTTTGATTGTTATCGGTATCGGCGGTTCTTACCTCGGTGCACGTGCGGTAATCGAATATTTGAAGTCTCCGCTTTACAATTCTCTGAAAAAAGATACCCCCGATATTTATTTTGCAGGCAACAGCATCAGTGCCGATGCCTTGACCGAATTGCTCCGTATTTGTGAAGGCCGCGATGTTTGTATCAATGTCATTTCCAAATCCGGCACCACCACAGAGCCGGCAGTGGCATTCCGTGTATTCCGCGGCTTGCTGGAAAAGAAATACGGAAAAGAAGGCGCAAAGGAACGCATCTTTGTTACAACCGACAAGGCGCGCGGTACGCTGAAAAAGTTTGCTACCGAAGAGGGATACGAAACCTTTGTAGTTCCGGACGATGTGGGAGGCCGCTTCTCGGTTCTTACGGCTGTCGGATTGCTTCCCATTGCGGTTGCGGGCATTGATATTCAGCAATTGATGCAGGGTGCCGCAAAGGCAAGTCATGACTATACCAATCCCGATCTTGCAAAAAATGATTGCTACCGTTATGCCGCAATCCGCAATATCCTTTACCGTAAGGGAAAGAGCATTGAGGTTTTGGCAAGCTATGAGCCGTTTTCTGCCATGTTTAACGAGTGGTGGAAGCAACTGTACGGAGAGAGCGAGGGCAAGGACCAAAAGGGTATTTTCCCGGCTTCTGTTATTTTCTCTACGGATTTGCATTCTTTGGGACAGTTTATTCAAGACGGTAGCCGCAACATGTTTGAAACGGTTGTGGATATTGCCGATACCGGCACAAGCTTTGAGATTCCGGAAGATCCCGCCAATATTGATGGACTCAACTTCCTTTCCGGTAAGGATTTGAATTTTGTAAAAAAGACCGCTATGCAGGGAACTGTTTTGGCGCATGTGGACGGCGGCGTTCCCAATATCTTAATTGAAGTCAGCGAAAAGAATGCCTTTGTTTTGGGCGAGCTTTTGTACTTCTTTGAACTTTCTTGCGCAATTTCCGGATATTTGCTTTCGGTAAATCCGTTTGACCAGCCCGGCGTAGAATCTTACAAAAAGAATATGTTTGCGCTTCTCGGAAAGCCCGGATACGAGTCGCTTCGCGGAGAATTGGAAGAAAGATTGAAAAATTAACATAGAACATTACAAAAACTCTTGACTTTATTTTCTAAATTTGTTATAATAAAGATACAAGAACGAAACACAACGGTTTCGTTCCAATAAAGATGGAGGAAAATACAATGTTGAAATTGATTATCGGCGTAAAAGGAACCGGCAAAACCAAGACCTTGATCAATTTGGTAAACGGCGCTTTGGAGGTTACCAAGGGCGATGTCGTTTGTATTGAAAAAGGCGACAAGTTGAGATATGAGATTAAACCGACCGCAAGATTGGTTGATGTTGAAGAATATATGATCAATGACGCACAGGCTCTGTACGGCTTTGTTGCAGGGATTTTGGCAAGTAATCATGATGTGACAGATCTTTTTATCGACAGCACACTTAAAATTTGTAAGGGAGATGTTCCTGCATTTGAAAATTTGGTTGCAGAACTTGATAAGCTGGCTCAAAAATTGGGTGTGAATATGCTCATGACGGTTTCCATGCCGGAAGACAGCGCGTCCGAAGCAATTCGTAAGTATATTTAAGAAAACATAATGAAACCGCAGTTCTGCGCTATGTTTCGGCAGAACTGCGGTTTTTTATTCAAGTAAGCATTTGAGATTTCCAAACATTGTAAAAAGGAGGGTACCGTATGATTTTGATTATTGCCGAAAAACCGAGCCTTGCACGGAATATTGCGGCGGGAATCGGCTCTATGCAACGCCGGCAGGGCTATTTGGAAGGGCAAGGCTACCTCATTACATGGGCGTTTGGACATCTTTTTTCGCTGTGCGATATTGAAGCATACACGCGGACTCCCGATGCTCCTTCCGCTTCATCACGTTGGACCATGCAAAACTTACCTTGCTTTCCGGAAACCTTTCGTTTTGAACTTCGGCGCGGTGCGGATAAGCAGGCAGATGCCGGCGTGGCACAGCAGTTTGAGGTCATTCGCATGCTCTGCAACCGCGCGGACGTGGATACCGTTGTCAATGCCGGAGACGCGGACCGTGAGGGAGAAATTATTGTCCGCCTTTGTGTACAAAATGCTTTAACCTCCCCAAAAGTGCAAAAGCGTCTTTGGCTGCCGGACCAAACGCCGCAAACCGTTGCCAAAGCACTTTCCGAAATGAAAGACGAAGCGGAGTATGACCGTCTTGCCGCCGAAGGCTTTGCAAGAACCTACATTGATTGGCTTTATGGCGTCAATCTAACCCGTTATGCAACGCTGAAGACCGGGACACTGCTGCGTGTCGGTCGCGTGATTGTACCGATTGTAAAAGCCATTTACGACAGAGATTTGTCGATTCGCAGATTTGTGCCGGGAAAATATTATGCTATGGTAAGCCGTGAAACAACCAACGGAGAAGTTGTGGAGCTTACCTCCAAAAACAAATTTGAGGAAAATCAGCTTTCTCAAGCACGGGAAATGTGCGCGCGTTATAATGCGACCGGCGCGGTTGTGACCGGTGTAAAAAATAAGAAGGATACGCTTTTTCCGGGAAAGCTTTATTCGCTTTCCAAGCTGCAAAACGTTTTGGGAAAAAAATATAAAATGTCAATGCAGGAGAGCCTTTCCATTATTCAAGGACTTTATGAAAAAGGCTATTTGACCTATCCCCGTACCAATTCGGAATATCTTGCAACAGCAGAAAAAGATAAAATTCGGCAAATTCTTGCAGGATGTGCCAAGCTCGGCTATCCGGTAACCTTCAAAGACAACAAAACTATTTTTGATGACAGTAAGATTGAATCGCACTCTGCGCTCACCCCAACTTACAAAATTCCGAATCGAGAGCAGTTAAGCGAACGGGAAATGCAGGTTTATTCGGCTGTTTTTCGCCGCTTTGTGGCGGTGTTTTGTTCCGAACCATGCATTGTTTCGCGCACGGAGATTACCATAGCGGTAGGGGATTTGGAATCTTTTACCCTCAAAGGTATGACGGTTGTTGAAAAAGGTTGGACCAAATACGATGATTTTAATCAAAAAGATAAAATCTTGCCGGCACTGTCAAAAGGGGACAAGGTAAATATTGTTTTTAAACCGACCGAAAAGGAAACGTCACCGCCAAAGCACTATACCATTGAAACCTTGAACAATTATCTGAAAAATCCGTTTAAAGACGAAAAAAAAGCGGCAAAGGAAGCCGCAGAAACCGAAAACGGGTTGGCAAGCGATGACAGCGAGGATTACCGAGCCATTTTTGAAGGATTGGAGCTCGGAACCGAGGCAACACGTACGGGCATTATCGACAACGCTCGCAAGAGCGGGTATATTGAGTTAAAAAAGGATACCTATACCATTCTGCCCGGCGGCGAATTTTTAATTGATTCTTTAACGCAAATGCAAATTACAATGGATAAATATAAAACATCGCAGCTCGGTCAGGCACTCAAAAAAGTTTATCACGGAGAGATGTCCGTTGAGGATAGTGTGCGGCTTGCCGAGGAGGAGATTCGGGAAGTTTTTGAAAAGCAGACGGACGCTGCATTATCCGGAAAAAACGATACCGGATTTTTTGGCGATACGGTTGCAATTTGTCCGTTATGCGGAAAGGAAGTCAAGCGTCAGCGCAGTTTTTACGGTTGCAGCGGATATAAAGACGGCTGTAAATTTTCAGTGAATATCAGCATCTGCAACCGCGTTATTTCCATTGCGGTTTTAAAGGAACTGATAGAGAACGGGCGAACCTCGGTTATCGGCGGTTTTGTTTCTCCAAAAAGCGGAAAATCGTTTGATGCGGCACTGAAATTGGAAAACGGACGCGCGGTATTTGATTTTGAAAAGCGCGCGTCCGTGCGTCCAAAGCAAGCGTTACCGGTGTGGGACGGGGAAGCGCCGCCTTTGCCGGAACCGCCGCCCGGATATTGACATCAACACCTTTTATCATGAAGCAAAAAAAGCTCCGTCTTTTCCCTGTGCGGAACGGACGGAGCTTTTTGTGCGGTATTTTATCAAAAGCGAAAGAAGATTTTGAGACGGTTATCCTCTCCAATTCATGCGGTATTGTTTTGGTGTGACTTTTTTTATTTTTCGGAATTTTTCAATAAAATGGCTGCTGGTGGCAAAGCCGGTGGCATGTGCAATTTCGGTGACGGAAAGCTCCCCCGCCAACAAGAGGCGTTCCGCTTCATTGATGCGGACGGTGGACAAATAATCGTTAAAATTTTTTCCTACCACGCGGCGAAACAGTCTCGAATAATAGCTGTAACTTAAGTTGACTTTCGCGGCGGCTTCAGCTTCCGTTACTTCCGCATAATTCATATTGATGTATTCCAATGATTTTTGAATCAAAAAAAAGGTTTCGCTCGAAACATCGGAGTCGGAAAGCGGCACAGATGTTTCTTTCTTTCGGTTATAACGGATAATCCATAAAAAAATTTGCATAAAAAGACTTTTCAAAGCAATTTCGTAGCCGTATTTTTGTTCATTCCATTCTTGCAGCATTTCTTTCATTGCTTCAAAAACGCCGCTTCCGTCCAACTCTTTTTGGCTGAAAAATTGATAAGACATGAGGTTGTGCTGTAAAAAAGGAAGTACATATTTTAAATCATACATTGGATTTTTGGAAAAATATATGACTTCGGGAAACACCTTGATGCAAATATAGCGGCTGATTGGAAGATGAATTTCGAAATCGTGCGGAACATTGGCATTGATAATCAAAAGGTCTCCCGTTTGAAAGCTGATTTCGTCTCCGGCAACCCAAGCGGTTACGTTACACGTATCCATGCCAATCAAAAATTCAATATAATTGTGATAATGCGGAGTTCTTTGTTCGGGCGGCAATTTTGTTTGCGTTGCTTCGCGCAACATGCACACAATGGGCGGTTCTATTCCTTTTACAAAATTGACTTCATGTACCGGCTTTTTCAGTTCCATTTCAATTCTTCCTTTTTCAAATTCAAAATGACAAAAATTCGATATTTTTTTACAAATAAATTATATCATATATTGATAGAATTTGCTATAATAGTTATGAAAATTTTACATTTTGCTTTTTGGAGGTACCCATGGGACAGAATAAAATTAAAATCGCCATTATCGGTTGCGGCGGCATTGCTTATCATGCACATCTCACGTCATACCGTAAAATTGAGCGCTTTGATATTGTTGCGGTATGCGATATTATTCCGGAAAGAGCGGAAAAATTTGCAGCCGAGCTCGGTATTTCCGCGGTTTACACCGATTATCACGATGTTTTAAAAATAGACGGCTTGCAAGCCGTTGACATTTGTACGCCGAATTATTTACACTCCGTTATTGCGGTTGATGCGCTGAACGCGGGGCTTCACGTACTTTGTGAAAAGCCGGACGCGATCAATCCCGCCGAAGCCGAAAAAATGAAACAGGCGGCGGAACGGAACGGCAAGACCTTAATGGTTATTCGCAACAACCGTTTTTTGGTACAATCGCAGTATCTTAAGCAGTACATTGCGGACGGAAAGCTTGGAAAAATTTATGCAGGACGTTGCGGCTGGCAGCGCCGCCGCGGTGTTCCGGGCAGAGGCGGCTGGTTTACAACCAAAGCGCAGTCGGGCGGAGGTCCGTTAATTGACCTTGGTGTGCATATGATAGACCTTGCGATGTGGCTGATGGGAAATCCGCATCCGGTTGCCGTCAGCGGTTGCACATATGCGGAATTTACTTCGGATGACGGTACGGAATCCTCTGCTTCCAAATACGGAACCAAAACCGAAAACGGAACCTTTGATGTAGAGGACCTCGCCATGGGATTCATTCGTTTTGATAACGGTGCATGTTTACAGATTGAGTTTTCTTGGGCTTCCAATATCGCACGCGAAAACAAATTCTTTGAATTGCGCGGTACCAAGGCAGGTGCGGAGTGGAGCACCGTTGACGATGAGTTGCGCATTTATTCGGAGGAATACGGAAAAACGGTTGACATTATTCCGCACCTCGGCAAGGCACCGCACGGACACGAAGGCAATCTTTCCAATTTTGCCGATGTTTTGGAAGGAAAGGCCGAGCCTGTTTTCTTACCCGAACAAGGGGTTGATATGATTAAAATCTTATCTGCTATTTACGAATCCGCGGAAACCGGAAAAGAAGTTTTGCTTTAATCATTAAGAATTTTATTTTTGGAGGAACATAAAAATGAAAAAATTGAATGTGGTCATTTGGGATGAATTCCGTCATGAAAAAACGAACGAAAAGGTGAAAGCACTGTATCCGGACGGTATTCATGCAACAATTAAAAGCTTTTTGGATGTAAATGAGGATATGGAAGTTACGTTGGCGGCGTTGGATGATCCCGATCAAGGGCTTCCGGATGCGTTGCTGGAAAAAACCGATGTTCTTCTTTGGTGGGGACATATGGCACACGGAGAAGTCAATGACGAGCTGGTGGCAAAAATTCAAAAGCGTGTTTATCTCGGTAAAATGGGATTCATTGCACTTCATTCCGGTCATCATTCCAAGCCTTTCCGTGCAATTGTCGGTACCAACGGCAATCTTTCTTGGGGCAGAAATCAAAAGGAAATTATGTGGACTTTAATGCCGTCTCATGAAATTGCGGCAGGCATCCCCGACCATTTTATTTTGGAAAAGGAAGAGCTTTACAGTGAGCCGTTTTATATTCCGCAACCCGATGCATTGGTATTTGGCGCGTGGTTTGAGGACGGTCACATTATGCGTGCAGGCGCGTGCTTCCATCGCGGTGCCGGTAAGGTGTTTTATTTCCAACCTGGTCATGAGACTTGCAGTTCCTTCTATAATCCGCATGTACAGCGGATTATCACCAATGCCGTGCGTTGGGCAAAACCCAATTCGGTCGGCTATGAAATTGATAGCGAGTGCCCGCATATTCAAACAAAAACAATTGATGAGTTTAATACACTTTAATATGAGAGGGAGGTTTGCCCACACGGCAAATCTCCTTTTTCACTTCGGCAGAGAAAGAAAGCAAGATAAATCCCTTGACAACGGAGAGGGGGTGTGATATACTTTTCATAGAGTAAAGAGCATGTGCTTTTATAAATTAGAAGGAGAAATTTTATGATTTATACAATCAAAAACGAACATTTGACCTTTCAAATTGCTTCTCATGGTGCCGAATTGGTTTCCGCTCGCAAAGGCGATTGCGAATATATTTGGTCGGGAGACGAAACCTATTGGGATGAACATGCGCCGATGATGTTCCCGATTTGCGGGCGTTTTTACGGAGGAAAATATACATATAACGGAAAAACTTACGAAATGGGATTGCACGGCTTTGCGCGTATCAGTGAGTTTACAGCAGAGCAAGAAAGCGAAACCTGTTTGCACATGACGTTGACCGCTTCGGAGGATACGCTTGCCCGGTACCCGTTTCTTTTTGTTTTAACGGTAACTTACAGTTTGGACGGCAACACGCTGTATGTATCCGCCAATATGCGTAACAACGGAGAATCGGTTATGCCGGCCGCATTCGGTGCTCATCCCGGTTTTTTCGTTCCGATGGACAGAAAAGGTGATTTTTCGGATTATTATTTGGAATTTTCGGAAGAATGCAGTCCGGACGCG
>CAYYCU010000031.1:3221-12645 GCA_964470415.1 uncultured Ruminococcus sp. | reverse complement strand
GTGAATTCCCAAAGTAAATTCCACCAATCTCAAAAAGTGGATTTTACCTTGTGGAAATCAGCGAAATTTAGTGTGAGAAAAATAAAAAAGCAATCAATTATGAGTTGCTTTCGAAAGAACATTGGTTGATTTGAGCACGATAACAAAGCCTGAAAAGCAATTTTTTAGACTAAATTCTACCACAAAATCTTTCCCATTCTAAATTCTACTTCAAATTCCACTGTGGAATTTACTTTGGGAATTCACTTTGAAAATTTCCTCGGATATTTTTTATTTCTACCTCTTGCAATCCGAGTATTTTTCCTGTATAATATGAATTGAGCATATCTGAATCCTCCGATAATGTTTTTCTTGTCAATTAACATTTTATCAGATCTTTTTCAGATATGCTCTTTCTTTTGCCTCCCAACTCATAAGAGAAGGGAGGCTAACATTTGTTATCTGAACACTACAATATAAATGGTAGAAATGATTGCAATTTAGGCAGTTTTATGATATAATATTAAAGAGATATTTTTTAAATTATTGATGCAACCAATGATGATATTTTTTCGCAAAATAGTTGCTTGATTGTAAATAGTCAGAATGATATAATTAACATGATTAATGGAAAGCTTTTTGAAAACCGAATCAACCAACAATCATAGTTGCTCAACTCATAATATCTGTAAAATGAGTAAAAAATAAGATATAATTTAAATGTGAAAGGAAATGCATTATGCAAAAAGATTCAGTTCTTGGTTTAAAAATTGCTTATTATCGCAAACTGAATGGATTGACACAAGAGGAATTAGCCGAAAAAGCAGGAGTTTCAACTCAGGCTGTATCTAAATGGGAGCAACAAATCAGTTGTCCGGATATTATGCTATTGCCAACATTAGCAAATATATTTAGGATTACAATTGATGAATTGTTTGGGATGAGTTTGGAAAAAGAAACTGTTTATAGTTTTATTGGTGAAGTTCCTTGGCCTGATGATAACATTGTAAGAATTGCTATGTATAATGGACGAAAATTGATGAATCAAAGTGATTATGAGTGTGCGGAAGGAATTAACGTTATTAATTTCGTATATCACGGAGATCCGTTCAATGTAAATGGTGTATGTAAATTTGTTTGTAGCAAATCAAATAAGTAATCAACAAGAAAATCTTTGCAGATGCAATTCAGTATTTTGAAATGCATCTGCTTATTTTATTTGGAGGAAAACTATGAAATATGTTTTGAAAGAAGGTATACAAATAGACTGTTTTTCAGATGGAGAAATGGTTGTATATGATCAAATTAGCGAAACCACGCATGTGTTAAATACTACTGCAGCTATGATTTTGAAACTGATCATGGATAACGAAGACAATCCGTTAGATCGTTTTATTGAAAGAATACAGAAAGATTGTATTAATGTTTCAATAACAAAATTAGAAGAAGATTTTCAAAAAATGATAAATGATTTTTTGAAATCAAAAATTATTACAACAAGGTAATACAACGGGTATCCGGTCTTTTTAATATTATTAGCTTTTTGAGAAAGGGGGTGTATCAATGGATTATGTATCTCCTGTAATGCGTAGCTTTTCTAAAGAAGATATTCGCAATAATATTATTGCTTCCGCAACATGCGTCAAAGCATTTTGCAGTGCGGAACATACATTTACCTGCGGTGTTGGCCATGTCTTTGCCGTTAGAATACCGCCGGAAACCTCGATAATTTAATTTAAATGCCCGTTGTATTACATTTGAAGGGAGCCGAAAATATGTATAGTCTGAAATTGGGCGGTCTTTATATAGAAATCACATCGTTTTGTAATCGGAATTGTCCCTATTGTTATAATGATTCTACTCAAAAAGGGCAATCATTAAGCAAAGAAACAATTTTTAAAATTTTTGAAGAATGCCATAAATTAGGGATAACGTTAGTATCTATATCCGGGGGAGAACCGTTTGCCCATTCTGATATCTACGAGATTATTTCCAAACTCGATGAGCTTAATATGAAGGCAATAATCATAACAAACTTATCGTTGCTACCAATTGAAAATGCGGTAGATATAATCCAACGAGGACATATGTTGCAAGTAACCTTGGATCATCCAAATAAAGATATCAATGACATAACTCGCGGGAAAGGCAGTTATGATTTGGCAATAAGGCTTCTGGATACTCTTAAACAACAAAAATTGATACATAATATAATTTTGCGCTATAATGTTAGTAAAAATAATTACAGCCGGATCGATAACATTGTAGCGTTGGCTGAATATTACGGTGTACGAATACTGGATATTGCTTTGCTTTTTAAATCAGGCAGAGGTTGTTCTTATGAGTATGTTTTTGATTATAATAAAGATATTCAAGTGATTGCTTCTTTAATGAAGGAGTTAAAAGAAACAGAAGAAAAACACAGAGAAACATTGAAATGCAGTTATACCAAGCTGAACGATCAATTAGGTTGTGTACTTTTTGGAAATGATGAGTTGTCAATTGGTCCCAAGATCGAATCCAATGGGGATGTATATTTATGTCAATTGTTTTCAGGAGAAGAAAATGTATTGGGTAATATAAAAAGTTTGAGCCTTCAAGATATATTATCATCACGTAAAGCTCGCCAAGTTGTAGATAAAGTTAGACAGCGAAAATGTGTACAAAAGGATTGTTCTGTGTGTGGATTTACAGATATATGCATGTGCGGTTGCCCTGCAGTTTCCTATAATCAGACAGGTAGTTTGTTTGAGAAAAACGATCAATGCTCAATGATAAAGTTCTTTTTAAAGGAACGGGTAAAGCAGATATGAACATAGAAATGAACACTCGAAGGATTGTTGAGCAATATAAAAAACGAAATGATTGGATTAATAGAATTCGTGAGACAAAACAACTGCAATTTGTTGGCAATAGTATGTGTCCTGTTTTAGATCCGGCAAAAATATCAACATTGTTCTTATCGTTTTGTAATGAATACAGAGTGGGGGATATTGTAGCATTTGAATATAAGCATAGTCTTATGGGGGTATCCGTTCATAGGATTATTAAGAAAAACAGAGATACCGTTCTAACAAAAGGGGATAATAACCTTCAATGTGATGAGGCTATTGGTATAAGCTGCATTATTGGCAAAGTGGAAAGGGTTTTAACAAATGAGTCTATCATTGCTCCTATTATAACCTCTAAACCAATCGCAATCCTATCAAGGATAGAAAACAGGATAGTAAAATGGTTACCTAATAGAGTATCTTGTTCCCTTCATAAGATATTGACAAAAATTTATATATTGATCTCATAGAAAAAGTGCGAATTTTGCTATTGTGAATTATAGATTACTATTAATCGGAGTGTGTTGAATGAAAAGTTTTATATTGTTTAGCCCATGTTGCAATTGGTGCTTGCATATTTTTACAAACTGTAGTCAAGTTGAAAAGTTAATATATGATTTTTTTGGAACTTTTATAGTGCCTTTTGAACCTGAAAAAGATAATCTTGAATATTTACACATTCACATTTTGAAACAAGATACCGGATACCTATTATCAGGTAAGGGGCAAACATATATTATAAAAAATTTAAAAACAGTTGCTTTTTATTTGTATGCAGTAATTGACAAACTTGTGGAAGGCAATATGAAGGAAGATCATTGTGTTTTTCATGGCGGTGTTATTGCAAAAGATAATGCCGCCTATTGTATTATTGCTCCGACAATGTCGGGAAAGTCCACATTTATTTCTTATTTTGCTTTACATGGATATGAGTATTTGTCAGATGATTATATATTTGTGAGTAGAAATGGAAAGTTGATAACGCCAATTCCATTACCCATCTCATTGAGAGAGACAACTGTTTTGAGAGAATTTCTGCAAAACAATCGTTTAGTATCAGGCTATAATGAACTAAAAGGCGAAATGAATACATTGCTTTCGCCAAATCAAAAAGCAACAAATGCATACCGGCTTACCAATGTTATTTTTATCAGCCGAGGGGAAAAGAATGATTTTTATCCAATGAGTAAAGGTGATTTGTACAGCGGTTTGTTATTTAATATGAAAAATGCATTAGATCTTGAAAGAGAGAGAGTTACAATCGCAAATTGGGTAAACGGTATTGATGGATATGTGCTGTCATACAGAGATTTCAGTTTTGCTGAAAAATGCATAGAAAGTATTTGATTTTTTTGTATTATGACATTGTTTGATATAAAATCAACCAATATTGATAATTTCTATACTACCGACATCTTCAAAATGCGACACAAAATACGATATAATGTAGGTGTAATATAGGATGGGTGGATAAATATGACGGATAATCTTTACAAGATAGAAAGAAAAATCTTATATAAGGAACTTGAACCATTATTTGCGGCATTGTCTTCGGTAAGATATGCAGTAGTAAAAGGAGAGGTGTTATCTCAACAAATATACGGAGTTCCGGATAGAAGAATATCTAACGATATTGACATTCTGATTGATAGGAAAAACGTTAAATATCTTGAAGAGCAGCTTCATAAGCTCGGATTTGAGCAGAAGTTGCCGAAGGACAATGCAGAAATTCGGCGCAATAGGGTGTTGTGCATGGCTTATTCTCATCAAATCCCTTCGTATCATAAAGATAAGTTCGGGTTTCATTTGAATGTTGATGTGAATTATGATATTTTTTGGGGTGAATATGAGGGAAAGCGTTGTTCTATTGACGAGTTTTTGAGTGATACCGTAGATATGGAGATTTACGGTGTTACCGTGAAAACATTACCGATCGAAAAAGCATTTGTTCAGCTTATACTTCATCACTACAAAGAGATGAATTCGCTTTATCATCTAAGTCAACATAATACTATTCGCACGGATATGTTTAGAGATATTTATGATATATTAGTAAATAATCGTACTATATTGAATGTTGAACGGATGCAAACAATATGTGATTATTATTTGATTAACGATTATAGTTACTATATGTTATTTTACATGAGTTATATTTTTGAGGATGAAATGTTGGATGGGTATGTTGATGCATTCACAAAAAGAGCGGATAAACATCTGTTGAATTGTTTTGGACTGAATTCTTTAGAGCGGAAAAACTGGAATATATCGTTCTCAGATAGATTAGATTCTGACAATTTAAAAACAATTGTTTTTAAGATAATTACAGAGGAAGATAAGAAGAAAATTCTTTTAGGTAAAACGATATTTACATAACACATGAAAAAAGAATTAACCGGCAGTAATTCAATTAAAATATTTAACCGACAATCAAGTAACAGTTATTGGTAAAAATAAGTAGGATAAATTATAATGGTGAGAATTAGAACACTGTATGTGGAATTAACAAAAAATTGTAATAGGGTTTAATTTTTACACAATTATAAAAAGGATATCAGGGTATGAAAAAAGAAAAAAAGAAAATTAACTGGAAACGCACATTAAAAAACAACGGATACATGATAGGGTTAATTATGCAAGCCTGTCCGGGAGTTTTGGTCTTGGGTATAATATCTACAATTTTGGGAGCGGCACATTCATTTCTCTTGAATACATATCTTTACAAATATGCACTAAATGCTTTGCAGGAAGGTAAAGAATTGAAAACAGTATTGATAACACTTGCGTGTATGTTTTCATATTCAATTCTTTACGAAATCTTTTGTTGTGCATCTGGTTGTTACTTTGGACTCAAGTATCCGGTTGTTGAATCATACATTCAAAACCTTTTGCAAAAAAAGGCATCGACTGTAGACCTTGCGTGCTTTGAAAGTTCAGCTTTTTACGATACATATGTTAAGGCAACAGGTGCAGCTACTGATCGGGCATATGCGGTAATGAACAATATTTTATCCGTTGTTTGGATAGTGATTAATGTAATTGCCGTTGGTACGCTAATTGTTACCATTGATCCGATGTTCCTTTTGTTCGCTTTTTTGCCACTGTTTTGTACTTTTCTCATTGGAAAGAAGCGAAATAGGATTAAATATGATTACAAAATGCGCAACAAAGAAATTGGCCGTCAGAAAGATTATGTTCGCAGAACTTTTTACTTGCGTGATTTTTCTAAAGAGATGCGCCTTACAGAAATGTGGAAGGTAATGCATAAACGTATGCACAATAGTATATCAGAAATGAAAGAAATCGTTCATAAATACGGATATAAGATGATGTTTTTTCGGTATTTGTTTGACTTTGTTTTTGATGTGGTTGTGTATACAGGAACTATCATTTTGGCAGCTTTCAAAACACTGGTACTTAAAAATATGCTTCTCGGAGATTGTTTCGTAGTTATTAATTCAATATCCAATGTGGCAGGAAGTATAAATAATATCGGCGATGTTTTCTTCAAACTCGATGAAAACTCACTTTACGTTGATAACCTTCGTGACTTTTTAGAGTACGAGGTACACATTGCAGAGGATGAAAATGCCCCGTTGGTTCCTTTCTTTGAAAAACTTGAACTCAAGAATATGACCTTTGGATATGAAGGTCAAGAAAAACCTGCGCTTTTCAATGTAAATCTTACCGTAAATGTTGGTGAGAAAATTGCTATAGTAGGACATAACGGCGCGGGCAAAACAACCCTTATAAAACTATTGCAAAGATTGTACGATCCGAACGATGGAGAGATACTTCTGAATGGAGAGAATATCAAGAACTACCGTCTTTCCTCTTACCGTAATCTTTTTGGAACAGTATTCCAAGACTATCATCTTTTTGCTACTACTGTTGCAGAGAACGTTATGCTTCGCGGTAACATTACCGATGAGGATAGAGCCACCGTTAAAGATGCCCTTGGAAGATCGGGTATATACAGCAAAATCGAATCTCTTTCAAATGGCGTTGATTCCAACGTAACAAGAGAGTTTGACAACGAAGGTGCAATGTTTTCGGGCGGGGAAGCACAGAAGATTTCTATTGCAAGAATTTTTGCAGGTAACCAAGAGATCGTTATTATGGACGAGCCTACTTCTGCTCTTGATCCGATTGCCGAGCAGGAAATGTACCGCAATATGTTTGAAGCCTGCGAAAGCAAAACAGTCATTTTTATCTCTCACAGACTTTCAAGCGCAACAATGGCAGACCGCGTTTATCTGTTCGAAAACGGTGAGATTATTGAACAAGGAACGCATAGTGAGCTTCTTGTTATGAACGCCAAGTATGCAGATATGTGGCATAAGCAGGCAGATACCTACGCGGATGCAGAGGAGGTGACGGCATGAGCAAGGATAAAGAGAAAAAGCATAGCGTTATACGAGTTTCAAAGAACTTATGGTTTATGCTCAAATATTCTTTCAAGTATGCTCCATCATACACATTTGTAACTCTCGTTGAAGCCCTCGGTCGCGGTGCTTGGCACATCATAGGAGTACTGTTTACTGAGTATCTGTTTGATGCGATAGAGGCAGGAATCGAGTTTAAGACCGTTTTGTTTTGGATATTGCTTGTTGCCGGATACAATGCCGCATTTGAGTTGTTCAACAAATGGCGACTTGAAGTTTACGTGCCAAAAGTAAAATTGACCTTACACGAAGGAATCCAAAACGAGCTTTACAAAAAAGCGCGTGAGCTTGACCAAAGCTGTTACGATGATCCAGAATTCTATAACGACTTTATTTGGGCAATCCGAAAGTCAGATGGACGTGTAGCTAAAATTATGGAGAACTTTAGCATCTTTATTAACCGAATCGTTTCAAGCGCAGTTATTCTCGGTTTACTTGCATCAATGGATTGGATCATTGCTGTCGTGCTTCTTGTCTCTGTAAGCCTTGGCTTTATTATCAAGAATAAGCTTAGCAAGATTCGCTACGATAAAGATCTTGAAATGAATCCGATCAATCGAAAGCTCAGCTATATCGGACGCATATTTTACCTCCAAGATTACGCTAAAGAGCTTCGTCAAGGCGGTATTGCGGAGCATTTGATAAACGATTACAAGGCAACAACCGACACGAAGATTACCTGCATTAAAAAGTATATGGGTAAAATTTTCGGATTCTCACTCATATCCACAATGCTTACGAACGTACTCCCATCGGCAGGTATAACAAGCTATCTGATTGTCCGTTATATCGTTGATCCTACACTCTCACTTGGTAGTTTTTCCGCGAGTATTACGGCAAGCTTCAAGCTCTATTGGACGATTGACGATATTGGAAACTATCTCAATAAGTTCCACGAACACAGTCTTTACATTGAAAAAGTGAAGAAATTCATCGAATATGAACCGCAGATTAAAGGCGCAGAAACGGAGGTTCCGTTTTTTGAGTCGCTGACGATAAAGAATCTTGATTTCGTATATCCTTTTACAAAGGATGAGAAAAAGACGCTCAAAGGTCTCAATCTTAAGATTAAGAAGGGCGAAAAGGTCGCATTTGTTGGATATAACGGCGCAGGTAAAACCACACTTATCAAGCTTCTTATGAGGCTTTACGATACCACAAGTGGCGAAATTCTTTATAACGGACGTAACATAAATGAATATGCTCCCGATAAATACCGAGAGCATATTGGCGCGGTGTTCCAAGACTACAAGGTTTTTGCGGCAACTATCGCAGAGAATGTAATGGGGGGCGAATATACCGATGCCGATGAAGAAGCTGTTATGTCTGCGCTCCGCGCGGCATCTTTCGATGAAAAACTGAAGCAGCTACCAAATGGAATTCACTCGCAGCTTACAACGGAGTTCAGTAAGGAAGGTGTCGGTCTTTCGGGCGGTGAGTCGCAAAAGATAGCAATCGCGAGAGTGTTTGCACGCCCCTTTGAGCTTATCATTATGGATGAGCCTTCAAGCGCACTTGACCCTATTGCCGAGTATGAGCTTAATCAATCCATTCTCAAAAACGCCGAGGGTAGAACGGTCATCTTCATATCCCACAGACTTTCCACTACGCGAATGGCGGATAAGATCTATATGTTCAACGGCGGAGAGATAGTCGAAAGCGGCTCTCACGATGAATTGATGCTTTTAAATGGCAAATACGCCGAAATGTATCGCGTTCAAGCGAAGAAATACAAAAATGCTATCTGATTTTTGAAAAAATTCTGTAATTACGTTGAGGTGAAAGATGAAAGAGGTTACGGTAGAAGGCATTTTGCATGTTATAAATTCATTGGATAATATTGAGGTGTCAATCGAACAGTTAGATGAATATTTGCCCGATTTAGGTATGGATTCAATTTCTTTTATACAGATTGTCGTTGGATTGGAAGAAACTTTTGATTGTGAAATTCCTGATTCTAAATTATTAATTTCAGAGATGGATACAGTTCGGAAAATGTTTGATGTGTTGCAAGAACTTTATAAGGTTCAGCTACCGTAAACAAATTAAAGTGGGGGGGAAGAGGATAATGTTAAAACAGATAACATTGCTTACCAATATTTGTTTCGAACCGTATTGGCGAACCTTCGTCAAAGAGCGGTTTTCTTGCCCTCCTTATAGTATTCAGGT
>CAYYCU010000031.1:0-3121 GCA_964470415.1 uncultured Ruminococcus sp. | reverse complement strand
CTTTGACGGAATTGTTGACCAACTTAATCTTGCTTTAAACGACATGCTTAAAGAAGATACATTCATTGATTTTAAGCGATTAATTGCAAGTGTAGGAATAAGGAATGCATATGACGCAAGGGGAAAGTATCGTTGGAATGCACCATATTCAAAAGAACTTATTAGTCTTATAGTAAATGAGATATACAAACAGTGTTTGATTGCTACTGGAAACACAAAAAAGTGTTTAGTACTTGATTGTGATAATGTTCTCTGGGGTGGTATTCTTTCTGAAGATGGAATTGATGGGATAAATATTAGCGGTAGTGGGTTAGGAAGACCATTTCAAGATTTCCAACGATATTTACTGGATTTGTACTATCATGGTGTTATTCTTGCTGTGTGCAGTAAAAATGATGAACTCGATATTTTGCGTGTATTTAGAGAACACACAGGTATGCTACTAAAGGAAGAACACATAGCATGTTTTACATGTAACTGGAATAACAAACCGGATAACATTAAGGACATATCAGAAAGTTTGAATATCGGATTAGATAGTATTGTGTTTGTTGATGATTCGATTTTTGAAATTGAGGCTGTAAAAACCATATTGCCGGAGGTAACAACGGTTTTATATCAAAGAGATTCTGTTTATGATGGCTTGTCTTGCTTTAATTTGAAGTATCGTACCAATATTCAAGTGGTACGAGCAAGGATAAGTACATATAAAACAAACATTTTGAGATTTGAACTTCAAAAAAACGCATCATCTTATGAAGATTATATTTGTTCGTTGGCAATGATTATAGATATACATAAAACTACGGAATGTGAATTGGCACGAATTTCTGAACTTACGCAAAGAACGAACAAATGTACGAATGGGACAAGATATACGCTTGATCAAATTAAGGCCAAGATATCTATGGTAGATTATGAGTTGTATACGGTTTGTCTTTCTGATAAGTTTTCTAATTTTGGAGTGGTTGGAGTTGTTGGAATAAAAGATGGCACAATTGATTTGTTTTCACTTTCGTGTCGATCACTGGGTAGAAGAGTGGAAGAAAAAATGATTAAATTTGCTTTGGAAAGAAATGCAGATAAATTTCGTTTCTGCGATACGACAAAAAATGAAGGAATAGAAATTTTATTTAAAGAACACGGATTGATAAAAGAGTCAAATGTAATTATTTGAAACCGATGGAGGAAAAATGAAATTATTACCATATCCGGATAAGCCAATGTTTTTATGTTATCATAACAGAGCTTTTCCATTTGGAATTATACAAGCAAATTCTTCTGAAGACATAACAAAATGGGTGTGTACAAAATGTGTAAATTGTACCTTTCGTCCGAATTCTCCTGAAAACAAATTTAGTATTGCTGTGCGGGATGTTTGGGGTGTAAATGAACGTCTTGTAAATCAGCAAATATTACAAATAAAAAAAGACTATTTTGATCTTTTTAATATTGATTTGTTACATGTTCTGAAAACAGCAATTAAAAATAATTGTTATATTCACGGGAAGTATAATGAAAAATATATTCCCAATAAGTGGGCGTTCAATAATGAAGATTATATGCATGACTTTTTGATTGTTGGATGCGATGATGATAAATTTTTATCGGTAGGATATGTTGCAGATGGACGATTTAAAGAATTTGAAATACCCAATGAAAATCTAATCAATAGTTTGTTTGAGTCAACAGAAATTAAAATTAATTTGAATTTGTTTAGTTATGAAGTTGGTGCAGTACCCCTGCCCAATACTAAAAGAATGATTGATGACTTAAAGAAATATATTTCAACAGCAAATTATTTGGATAATCCTACTCCAGAGGCAAAATCGCACGGCATTGCAACCAATATTAGGCTAAAGGAATTTTTTATTGATGAGGTGAGCAAGGGCGAAATATATATTGATAAGCGCTATTCGCAGGCTTTATATGAACACAAATGGGTGTTAGCACAATTAGTCGATTTGTTTGTTGATGAGTATAAGGAGAAATATCAAGAGTGTGCCAATAGAAATTTGGAAAAAGCTAAACTTGTACATATGTTAGGATTAAAAATGGGATATACAGGCAATACAAATATAATTAATCGAGTGGCAGAATTGATAGATCAGATTATCTCGGAAGAGGTAGAATATATTCCATCATTGATTGAATTGTTAGAAACTAAATATTTGATGTAATCATCCGTATAACAAGTTTATATATAAATAAAAAAACGAATAATCTCTCAAAAGCCACAAAGTTTAATGACTTTTGGCTTTTTTTAATGCTTTATGTCGAAATCAAGGTGTGCCGTGTTTGAAGCGGAAAGCATTAATGGTAAAATTTTCTCCGTTTGTGTTTGGGGGAGGAGTTTATATGAGAGATAAAGTGGAACGAATTCTAAAACAGGAACTTAGGTTTCTGGCACTAAAGACACGAAATCGTTTGGAGCTTACTCAAAAACAAATGTCAGAGCTTTTATTTATGAATGAAAAATCATATTCTGACATTGAGACTGGTGTTTATATGTGTGGAACATTGACATGCATTATTCTAATTATGATGCAAGAAGATCCAAACATTTTTTTGCAAACCATTAGGCAACAAATTGATAAAGTATATGATAAGAAGATGCAAGTTGTATGACATCGATAACATATGGAGCTTCTACGGAGATATATGAATGGAAGAAAGAATGTCGAACATCTTATGGGATTGTTGCATATGCAGACATAGATGAAGATGAAACTGCGACAATAGTTGCATCGATAAGAGACATTTCTTCCGACAGAAAAGCTGTAGAAGAACTGGTTCAAAAATATAATATGCTGAATTTATCCTTGTACCACCTTGGCGATGTGGTGGAAGATTTTTTAGCTGAATAATATCTCAAAAAAAGCAAAAAGAGAAAATTTAAAATTATCAAATTATAATTATTACCAAACACAAACATTGTTGCTTTCCTCCGAAGTGAACTCTTCGGAGGTTTTTTACATGTGATGCAATGATTAACTTAAATAATAATTGAACTCAACTTTTACAGGAGAGATTTAATTTTGAAGCATGGGTGAGTTTTAATGAAACGTGAATTCCCAAAGTAAATTCCACCAATCTCAAAAAGTGGATTTTACCTTGTGGA
>CAYYCU010000030.1:7158-12706 GCA_964470415.1 uncultured Ruminococcus sp. | reverse complement strand
GCGGGAATGTGCTATACTAATCTCAATCATATTTTATTTTCACAGAAAAGGGTGTGTCACACAGAAATGAAGGATTTATCCAGAAACTTAACAATGCTTTGCGATTTTTACGAATTAACCATGGGAAATGGATATTTTGAGTGCGGTATGGGCGATAAAATTGTCTATTTCGATGTGTTTTACCGTAAAAATCCGGATAATGGCGGTTTTGCCGTTGTGGCCGGGTTGGAGCAGATTGTGGAATATGTCAACGATTTGCATTTTGACGAAGAGGATATTGCCTATCTTCGCTCCAAGCAATGCTTCTCCGAAGGCTTTTTGGAATTTTTAAAAACATTCCGATTCCAAGGCGATATTTGGGCGGTTCCGGAGGGAACCGTAGTATTTCCGGGTGAGCCGTTGATAACGGTACGCGGACGTGCCATTGAAGCACAGTTTATTGAAACCTATGTATTGATGATGTTGAACCATCAATCGCTGATTGCCACGAAAGCGGCGCGTCTGGCACGTGCGGCAAAGGGCAGAGCCATCAGCGAATTCGGTTCACGCCGTGCACAAGGGGCAGATGCGGCTATGTTGGGAGCCCGTGCCGCTTATATTGGCGGTTGCAATTCCACGGCTTGTACCATTACGGATCAATTTTTCGGCGTTCCGGCAACCGGAACCATGGCACATTCTTGGGTACAGATGTTTGATAGCGAATACGAAGCTTTTAAAGCCTATTGCGAAATATATCCCAACAATGCTACGCTTTTGGTGGATACCTATAATGTCATTGAATCCGGCATTCCCAATGCCATTCGCGCCTTTAACGATGTGTTGGCTCCAAAAGGCATCCGCAAATGCGGCATTCGCATTGATTCGGGGGATATTGCGTATCTTACCAAAAAAGTCCGCAAAATGCTGGACGATGCAGGTTGGACAGAATGCAAAATTGTCATTTCCAATTCGCTTGATGAGTATTTGATTCGCGAACTGATTCGTCAGGGCGCCGAGGTGGATGCGTTTGGTGTTGGCGAGCGTTTGATTACGGCAAAAAGCGATCCGGTTTTTGGCGGTGTATACAAGTTGTGTGCCGTGGAAAAAGCGGACGGTACCATTCAGCCGAAAATTAAAATTAGCGAAAATGTAGGAAAAATCACAACGCCGCATTTCAAAAAGGTTTACCGTTTGCGCGGAAAAGACACGGGAAAAGCGGAGGCGGATTTACTTTGCGTGTGGGATGAAACGATTGATGAAACGAAGCCGTTGGAAATTTTTGATCCCGACCATACCTGGAAGCGCAAAGTTATGGAAAACTTTACGGCCGAAGAGCTGCTGGTTCCCATTTTCAAAGACGGCAAACAGGTATATGTGCTTCCCACACTGGATGAGATTCGCCGGCATTGTGCCGATGAAATTGCGGGAATGTGGGATGAAGTCCGGCGCTTTACCAATCCGCATAATTATTATGTTGATCTTTCGCAAAAATTGTGGGATATCAAAACAGATATGCTCAAGGCGCGCGGGGTATATCCGCAGGCATAATTTGGGTTTTGCCGAAAAAAATGAAGCATACAGTCGGAAAATCGGCGGAACCGGTTGACAAAAAAGTAAGAATATGATATAATAAAAAACTGTTAATAAACATGCGAAATTTTTCTGCGAGATGAGGTTAGACATGAAGAGAGAATTGATCAAAAGTGTATATGCAGATCAAGCCGCGTTTGCCAATCGTGAAATTGTTTTGGGCGGTTGGGCAAGAAGTATTCGAGACAGCAAGGCTTTTGGCTTTATTGATTTGTATGACGGCAGTTGCTTTAAGACAATCCAGGTTGTATTTGAACGTGAAAAGATTGTCAATTACGATGAAATTGCAAAACTGAATGTCGGTTCTGCTGTTGTTGTGCGCGGTACCGTTGTATTAACGCCGGAAATGAAGCAGCCGTTTGAGCTGAAGGCAATTGAAATTACGGTGGAGGGGACATCTACTCCCGATTATCCGCTTCAAAAAAAGCGTCATACCGTGGAATATTTGCGTGAGCAGGCTTATTTGCGTCCCCGCACCAATTTGTTCTCCGCTGTTTTTCGCGTGCGGAGCGAGGTGGCGTATGCCATTCATTCTTTTTTCCATGACAGAGGCTTCGTATATGTCCATACGCCGCTGATTACCGGTTCTGACTGTGAGGGCGCCGGTGAAATGTTCCGTGTTACAACGCTGGATTTTGAAAATCCGCCAAAAAAAGAGGACGGCAGTATTGACTGGTCACAGGATTTCTTCGGAAAGAGTACAAACCTCACCGTGTCCGGTCAGTTGGAAGGTGAGACGTATGCCATGGCGTTTGGCAACATCTATACCTTCGGTCCCACTTTCCGCGCCGAAAATTCCAACACGGCACGCCATGTCGCTGAATTTTGGATGATAGAACCGGAAATTGCTTTTGCGGACTTGGACGACAATATGCAATTGGCGTGGGACATGATTCAATATATTATTTCCCATGTTTTAAACCACTGTGCGCAGGAGCTGGAATTCTTCAACAATTTTGTGGATAAAACCCTGTTGGAGCGTTTGAATGCGCTTGCAAACAGCGATTATGAAAAGGTTACCTATACAGAGGCTGTTGAACTGTTGAAAAAGAGCGGTGCCGATTTTAAATATCCGGTTGAATGGGGTTGCGATTTGCAAACCGAGCACGAAAGATATTTAACCGAAAAGATTTTCGGCAAACCGGTATTTGTGATCAATTATCCAAAGGAAATCAAATCCTTCTATATGCGTCTGAACGATGACGGCAAAACGGTTGCCGCAATGGATATGCTGGTGCCGGGCGTTGGTGAAATCATCGGGGGAAGTCAAAGAGAAGAGCGTTTGGACGTACTTTTGGAACGTATGAAAGAATGCAACTTAAAAGAAGAGGACTATTGGTGGTATATTAATTTGCGTAAATTCGGCGGAACAAAGCATGCGGGTTACGGCTTGGGCTTTGAACGTATCATTATGTATCTTACGGGCGTCTCCAATATCCGAGACGTGATTCCGTATCCCCGTACAGTCGGAAACGCAGAGTATTGATGAAAAACAAAAACCGGGGAGCTGTTTGCCTCGGTTTTTGTATGTACAAATCCATTTTTACGGTAAGAAAGGAAATAAATAAAATGAATACGGATATTGTAATTGTCGGTGCAGGCCCTGCCGGTATCTTTACGGCATTGGAAATGTTGCGCAAAGGCAGCAAACAAAAAATTGTGATTGTGGAAAAAGGGCGTTCCGTCAAAGACAGATACTGTCCAAAGGCAAAAACGGGGCATTGCATGAATTGCAAGCCATACTGTCATATTACCACGGGCTTTTCCGGCGCGGGCGCTTTTTCGGACGGCAAGCTTTCCCTCAGCTGTGAGGTGGGCGGCGACCTTCCGCAACTTTTGGGCAGTGACTATGTGCAGGAAATCACCGACTATACCGACAGCATTTATTTGGCTTTCGGTGCCGACACGCATGTGGAAGGTGCTGTCATTACCGATGAGGTAAAAGAGATTCGTAAGCGCGCAATCCGTGCGGGGCTCAAGCTTGTGGATTGCCCGATTCGTCATATCGGAACCGAAAAAGCACATCAGCTTTACGGTGATATTGAAAATCATCTTTTGCAAAACGGTGTTGAAATTTATTTCGGATGTGAATGTAACAACCTGATTTTGGACGGTGCCAACTGTCGCGGTGTAACGGTTGCGATGAATGGCAGAACCGAGGATATTTACGCCAAGCATACCATTATCGCAACGGGACGCCGCGGTGCCGATTGGTTGGAAAAGCTTTGCGGCGAACACAACATCGCCCATCTTCCGGGAACGGTTGACATTGGCGCGCGTGTTGAAGTTCGGAACGAGGTTATGGAAAAGGTGAACAAGGTGCTGTATGAGTCCAAGTTGATTGGTTATCCGGCTCCGTTTAAAAACAAGGTTCGTACTTTCTGCCAAAATCCGGGCGGCTTTGTCAGCCAAGAAAATTATGATAACGACCTGGCGGTGGTAAACGGTCATTCCTATAAGGAAAAGAAATCGGATAATACCAATCTTGCCATTTTGTGTTCGCACAATTTCTCGGTTCCGTTTAACAAGCCGATTGAGTACGCACAAAAGGTAGGAGAACTGACCAATATGCTTGGTGCCGGACATATTTTGGTTCAGCGTTTCGGCGATATTTTGGACGGAAAACGCACGTGGGAAAAGGAATTGGCGCAGTCCAATGTCAAGCCCACGCTTCCGGATGCGGTAGCCGGCGACATTACGGCGGCAATGCCGTACCGTGCCATGACCAACATTATCAACTTTATTCAAGCGATGGATCAGGTCGTGCCCGGTTTTGCTTCCTACGAGACATTGCTTTATTCGCCCGAACTGAAATTTTACAGCAACCGTGTAAAAATGGACGAGCGTTTGAATACCAATGTAAAGGGCTTGCATTGCCTGGGAGATTCCAGCGGATGGACAAGAGGTCTGATGATGGCTTCCGTTATGGGCGTCATTATGGGACGTATTTTGTGTGAAGAGCAATCGTAAGAAAGGCGTTTAACCGAAAGGCAAATACAATGTTTTCTTTACTGCTTGCAATTATTTATTTGGCATTTATCAGTTTGGGTTTGCCGGATTCACTTCTCGGTTCGGCATGGCCGATGATGCAAGCCGAGTTTGGCGTGGCGCTTTCTTGGATGGGTATCATTACAATGATTATATCCGGCTGTACCATCATATCCAGTATTGCCGCAGACCGCGTAACGCGTAAATTCGGAACCGGTTTGGTAACGGCGGTCAGTGTGGCATTGACTGCCATAGCGCTTCTCGGCTTTTCGCTTTCCACCTCTTTTTGGATGCTTTGTCTGTGGGCGCTTCCTTACGGGTTGGGAGCAGGTGCGGTGGATGCTGCGCTGAATAATTATGTGGCGCTCCATTATTCCTCACGGCATATGAGTTGGTTGCATGCTTTTTGGGGAATCGGTGTTACCGTTAGCCCCAATATTATGAGCTATTGCCTTTCACGGCAGTACGGATGGGCTGCCGGATACCGCACGGTCTTTTTCATTCAGTTGGTATTGGTTGTGATTTTGCTTGTTACGCTTTCGCTTTGGAAAAAAACAGCGAAATTGTCTTCCGATAATCAAGCCGAGACAGCCTCCAAAGGATTGACTGTTTTGCAGGCTTGCAAGCTACCGGGTGTTCCATGTGTGTCGTTGGCCTTTTTTGGATACTGTGCGTTGGAGTCTACGGCAGGCTTGTGGGCAACCAGTTATTTGGCAGAGTTCCGCAGCGTTGCACCGGAAACCGCTGCCCAATTTGCCTCTCTGTTTTATCTCGGCATTACGGTCGGACGGATTGCAAACGGTTTTGTTGCGGATTATTTTGGAGATCGGCGTATGATACGCTTCGGTATTTTGGTTATGACAGCAGGTGTTGCATTGATTGCATTGCCGTTTGCAACGAATGCGTTTGCTTTGTTCGGTTTAATCCTGATAGGCCTCGGTGCCGCACCGGTATATCCCTGTATCATCCATTCCACACCGGCAAATTTCGG